>DATHDT010000385.1:0-7505 GCA_035318905.1 Gemmatimonadales bacterium
GCTCGATGCCGCCGTACGCGTCGACACGGCGGTCGCGGAGGAACGGCCAGTTGCGGCGCACCTCCTCCACCCGTGCGAAGTCCACCTCGGCGATGAGGAGGGCCTCCTTGTCGGCCGGCCCCTCCGCGACGACGATGCCAAACGGGTCCGCGAGGAACGAGTGTCCCCAGAACTCGATTCCCGCGCCTTGCCCGTCGAGCTGCTCGAAGCCCACGCGGTTCACCGCTGCTACCCAACAACCGTTCGCGATCGCGTGGCTCCGCTGGATCGTGCGCCAGGCATCGAGCTGCGCCGCGCCGTGCTGCGCCTTCTCCGCGGGATGCCAGCCGATCGCCGTGGGATAGCACAGGAGATTGGCCCCCTGCAGCGCCGTGAGGCGCGCGCCCTCGGGATACCACTGGTCCCAGCATATGAGCGTTCCGATCGCTCCCACGCGCGTATCGAAGGACCGGAAGCCCAGGTCACCCGGTGTGAAGTAGAACTTCTCGTAGTACGCCGGATCGTCGGGGATGTGCATCTTGCGGTAGATCCCCTTCAACGTGCCGTCGGCCTCGATGACCGCTGCGGTGTTGTGGTACAACCCCGCCGCGCGGCGTTCGAACAACGACGCGATGATCACTACGCCCAACTCTTTCGCGAGCTTCCCGAGCACCTCGCTCGTGGGACCCGGGACGGTCTCCGCCAGGTCGAATAGCGCATGATCTTCGCGCTGACCGATGTAGAGCGTGCGGAACAGCTCGGGGAGGCACACCAAGGCGGCACCCTGCGCCGCGGCGCCCCTAACCTGGGCGATCGCCTTGGCGAGGTTCGCCGCCGGATCGGCGGTCATGCGCATTTGGACGAGGCCGACCTTGAACTTGGTCGGCGACGGCGTGGCGGCCATGTGCAGAAGAATAGACCGCCAAGCCGTTCGGTGCTACGTCAGAAGGCCTTGCTCGCCGACAAGACGATCGCCGACCTCGCCACGTTTTCGGTTTCACCCGATCCCGCGGTGGTCGGTGTGAATCGATAAAACCTGCCCTCTGCGTCCGTGCCGACCCAGGCGGCGCCGAGCGTCGTGCCACCGAACGCGCGCGTGAGGCCGACCTTGTAATCCGCGTAGGAGAGCCGGTCGTAGCTCCGTACCGACTGATGCCCGTAGTGCAGCGCCAAACTCGCGCCCAGGGGGACGTTGAACGTGGCGCTGAGGTCGATGTAACCCGACCCCTTCGAGGCACCGGTGCCGAGACAATTGGTGGTCGCCGGCGTGCCATCGGCGTCGATCCCGCAGTAGCCGCCGATGGTGCTGGTCTTCATGCCAAACAGGTTCGTCAGGGCGTGCGAGTACTTCACGGTAAACTGATCGTATCGCGCGCCGAGGAAGACTTCCGCTGTGTTGTAGCGGTCGCCGGGGTTGATGTTGTATCGCGCGCGGGGATACCAGTAATACAGCAGGCCGAGATCCAGCCCGACCTTCCCGCCCCCCCCCGTCCAGCGATACCCGCCATACAGGTCCAACTCGAGCGACCCTCCATTCAGGAACTGATTGCCGCTCACGTTCGAGCCCCAAGCGCCCACGTACGCGCCGCTGGCAGTGGCGTAGTCGACCCCCCCCTGAATCGCCGGCTGGGTGTAGGTCTGCGACAGCCCGCGAAACCGGTAGTCGCCCACGAGCGCGACATTGCCCGACAGCGTCGGGGAGGTGGGCGCCTGGGCCGCTGCCGCGGGTGCGGCGATCACGCCCGCAATAGCCGCGGCGAACACCTGCGCGCGCATCATACGGGACTCGGAGCCGCGCTCGGCTCCGCAGCGTACCTCTGGACGACCACGCTGCCGCCGAGCGAGCCGCCCGTGCCGGCGAAGCTGCCCAGATCCGAGCCGAAGTACGCTTCTTCACCGTGCTGGCTCAGGTCGAGACCCGCGCTCTCTTCGGGCACGTTCGCCCGCGCGCCGACCGTGACCTCAACGAGTTTGAGGATCCCGAGGGTGCCGAGGCCCGCGAAGGCGACGGTCGCCAGGACAGCGAGCAGTTGGACCCCCATCTGGCCGGCATTGCCGGCGAGGAGCCCGTCGCCGCCGGCGGGGTTCACCAGCTTGGTGGCGAACACGCCTGTCAGGAGCGCCCCAGCAGTGCCGGCGAGCCCGTGGCAGGAGAACACGTCGAGCGCGTCGTCGAGCTTGGTCCTCGACCGAATCTGGATGGCCGTGTAGCTGACACCCGCGCCCAACACGCCGATGAGTAGCCCGGACATGGGAGTCACGTATCCGGCTGCCGGCGTGATGGCCACGAGGCCCACGACGAGACCGGTGGCGGCGCCCACGGCCGTGATCTTGCCGGTGCGCGCCAGATCGAGTCCCGCCCAGGTGACGAGGGCGGCGGCCGCGGCGGTGTTGGTGTTCACGAACGCCAACGCTGCGAGGCCGTTTGCCGCGAGGGCGGAGCCGGCGTTGAAGCCGAACCAGCCGAACCAGAGCAGGCCCGCACCGAGCAGCACGAGCGGGACGTTGTGCGGCGCGATCGGGACGCGGCGGTAGTCTTTCCGGGGCCCGAGGAACCACGCGGCGACGAGCGCTGAGACACCGGCGCTGATATGCACGACGGTGCCGCCCGCGAAGTCGAGCGCCCCGCGCTTCAGGAGCCAACCCCCGGAGCCCCACACCCAGTGGGCCAGCGGATCGTAGATCAGCGTCGCCCAGAGGACCAGGAATACGACGTACCCGCGGAAGCGCATCCGCTCCACAATCGCTCCCGAGATGAGGGCGGGGGTGATGATCGCGAACATCCCCTGGAACATCGCGTGGGCCTGCAGCGGGATCGTCGCGGAATACGTCGGATTGGGATCGAGGCCGACGTGGTTCAAGCCGAACCATGCGAAGCTGCCCAGCCATGAGTTTCCGGGGGCGAACGCGATCGAATACCCGATCAGCATCCACTGGACGCCGATCACGCCGAGCGCGACGACGCTCATCATCATCGTGTTGAGCGCGTTCTTCGGCCGCACCAAGCCGCCGTAGAAGAAGGCGAGGCCCACGGTCATCAAGAGCACGAGTGCGCTCGATGTCAGGACCCAGGCGGTATCCCCCGAGGACAGAGCAGCTTGCGTCATGCGGCACCTCCCATACCGGCTGCGTTGATGGCCGCGCGTTGAACTTGGGCGGCGTTGACGGCGGTCAAGGCGGCGTTGTCCGCCTCGCCCGTGCGGATGCGGATCACCCGCTCGATCGGCTGTACGAAAATCTTCCCGTCGCCCACTTCGCCGGTCCGGGCCGACGAGAGAATGGCCTGCACGCACGGCTCGACGAACGGCTCAGAGCACACCATTTCGATCTTCACCTTTTCGTGGAACTCCATGACGAGCGCCGTACCGCGGTACTGCTCGACCAGCTCGTGCTCGCCGCCGTGTCCGCTGACGCGGCTCAGCGTGATGCCGGTGATCCCGGCGCGGAACAGCGCCGCCTTGACCTCCGGGAGGCGCTCGGGGCGTACGACCGTCGTGATGAGCTTCATGCTGGGCTCCCAGTCGATGCGAGGTGGTCCACAGGTTCGGCCGCCGCGGGCGCCGGAAAGGACACGGGCGCCGGCGGGGGCGGGGGTGGCGATACCTTCTTGAACAACGCGCGATAGGCTGCCCATCCCGTGAGGATGGCCCGGGCGCGCCGGCTCCCGGTTTTCTGGTAATGCTGCCGAATCAGCGTCTGCAAGCGCCGCTCGTCCGCCGCGTCGAGATCGGTCACGACGACCATGTCGGAGTTACAACGGGCCGCGAGCGGCACCTTGCCCTCGTCCAGCACGTACGCGACGCCGTTCGACATGCCGGCGCCGAGATTCCGGCCTACGGGACCGAGCACCACGACGACGCCGCCGGTCATGTACTCGCAGCAGTGGTCGCCCGCTCCTTCGATGACCGCGACGGCTCCGGAATTCCGCACCGCGAATCGATCACCCGCGCTGCCCGCGGCGAACAACCGGCCGCTCGTCGCGCCGTAGAGGGCGGTGTTCCCGAGGATCACGTGTGAGCGACCGTCGTCGGTGTAGGCGGCGGTCCGGAAGGGCCGAATGACGATGTCGCCCCCGCACAGACCCTTGCCCACGTGATCGTTGGCTTCGCCCTCGAGCCGCAGCTGCATGCGCGGCAGCGCGAACGCCCCAAAGCTCTGGCCGGCGCTCCCGGTGAACCGGAGCCGGACCGGCGCGGGAGGCCCGGCTGCGCCTGAGCGTTGCGCGATGTGTCCCGCAATTCGTGCGCCAACGGTCAGGTGATGATTCCCGATGCGATACGCGCCGGCGAACGCCGCGCCACGATCGAGCGCCGGACCCAGGGCCGTGAGGATCTCGGCGTCGAGCGACACGACGCCGGGGCGGTCATTTCGCAGAACGCTGCGTCGCTGCGGTGCACCACCCTTCAGCAGCAAGGAGAGATCGAGCAACTGCGCGCGCGGCGTTTCGGGCCGATCCACCCGCTCGAGCAGGTCCACGCGGCCGATGATGTCATCGAGACGCCGCTGGCCGAGCCCCGCGAGAATGCGCCGCACGTCTTCCGCGATCAGGGTGAAGTACGCGACGACCTGCTCCGGCGTACCGCGGAACTTGCGCCGCAAGTCCGGGCGCTGCGTGGCGATGCCGGTGGGGCACGTGTTGAGATGGCAATGGCGCGCCATGGCGCACCCCAGCGCCACGACGGCCGCGGTCCCGAACCCGTACGCTTCGGCGCCGAGCAGGGCCGCGATCACCACATCGCGCCCCGTCCGCAGGCCGCCGTCGACGCGCACTTCGATCCGCTCGCGCAAACCGTTCCGCAGCAACACGGCCTGTGTTTCGGCCAACCCGAGCTCCCACGGCGATCCGGCGTGCTTGATCGACGACAGCGGCGACGCCCCCGTCCCGCCGTTGTGGCCCGAGACGAGCACGTAGTCGGCGTACGCCTTGGCGACGCCCGCGGCCACCGTTCCGACGCCCGCTTCGGCGACGAGCTTCACACCAACCCGCGCCCGCGGATTCACCTGCTTCAGGTCGTGGATCAGCTGCGCGAGATCCTCGATCGAGTAGATGTCGTGGTGCGGCGGAGGCGAAATCAGCGGGATCCCGGGCACCGCATGGCGCAACCGCGCGATGAAGTCGGTGACCTTGTGGCCGGGGAGCTGGCCGCCCTCTCCCGGCTTCGAGCCCTGCGCGATCTTGATCTCGAGCTCGTCGGCGCGCACCAGGTACTCGGTCGTGACGCCGAAGCGTCCCGACGCCACCTGCTTGATGCGGTTGTCGGCACGGTCGCCGTTGGGCAGGGGCGTGTAGGTCGCCGGGTCCTCGCCGCCCTCACCGGTGTTCGACCGCGCGCCCATGCGGTTCATGCCGATCGCAAGTGTCGCGTGCGCTTCCGGCGACAGCGCTCCAAGAGACATGGCGCTGGAGATGAACCGCCGGCGAATGACCTCGACGGGCTCGACATCCTCGAGCGGGATCGGTTGCGCGGCGCGGAAGTCGAGCAGGTCGCGCGGCCCGGCGGGCGCGCGCGCGTCGGCGCGCGTGCGGAACGTGTCGTAGCCCTTCCCGGTCTCTCCCTGGACGGCGTCCTGCAGTGCGCGCACGAGTGGTGGGGACCAACCGTGGTCCTCGCCGTCCTTGCGGTAGCGGACGCGGCCCTTGTCCGGCAGGTCTCCGCCGTCACGACGGGCCAGCACATCCTCGGCGAGCTCCGCGAACCCGATACCGCCGATGGCCGACACGGTGCCCGTGAGACAGCGGTCCACGACTTCGGCGCCGAGCCCCATCGCTTCGAACAGCTGGGCCCCGGCATAGGAGCGCAGGGTGCAGATCCCCATCTTGGAAAGGATCTTGAGGAGGCCCTTCTCGGCGGCGGCCCGGAACTTCACCTCGCCGTCCTCCACGCCACGCGACGACTGCAAGGCGAGCCAGGGGTGCACCGCCTCGGCACCATACCCGAAGAGGGCGGCGAGGTGGTGGATGTCCCACGCGTCTCCCGCTTCGGCTACGAGCGCGACGCGTGTTCGCAGGCCTGTCTCGAGCAGGCGTTGGTGTACGGCGCCGATCGCGAGCAGCAACGGGATCGGGGCGCGGCGCGCAGCAGCGTCGCGATCGCTGATGACGAGGGCTGCGGCGCCGCGCCGCGCATCGCGGATCGCTTCGCGGCACAGGCGATCGAGCGCGGGAGCGAGCCCCTGCGGACCCGTGTTTGCATCCCAGGTCGCGCTGAGCGTCGCCGCGAGGAATCCGGGCGTGCGCCGCAGCGCCGCCATCTCGCGGCGGAGCAGAACCGGATGCTCGAGCCGCAAGACCGGCTGCGCCGGCACGCGCGGCGTCAGGAGGGAGCCGCGGCGCCCGAGGTACATCGTCAACGACATCACGCCGGCCTCCCGCAGCGGATCGATCGCGGGGTTCGTGACCTGGGCGAACCGCTGGCGCACGTAGGCATAGACGCTTGGCCCCGTGCGTGAGAGCGGAGGAATCGGCGTGTCGTCCCCCATGCTCCAGATCGCGTCGGCCCCCGACGACGCCATGGGCTCGAGCACGTGGCGCAGGTCCTCGAAGCTGTAGCCGAAGGCGCGCTGCCGCGGTACGAGGTCCTCGGGCGCGAGCGCAGGTGCCGCGTCCGACCGGCTGGCGACGAGGTCCGAGGCTACGCGGCTCGACCAGGCCTCATACGGGGACCGCGCGGCCACCTCGTGTTTCGCCTCGGCGCTGTGCAGCACGGCGTTCCGCGTCGTGTCGACCACCAGCAGCTCGCCAGGGCCGAGGCGCCCGCTCTCGACGACCTCCGCGGGATCGAGATCGGCAACGCCGACCTCGGAGCAGGCGATCACAAGTCGACTCTTGGTCACCTTGTAGCGGCAGGGCCGCAGCCCGTTGCGGTCGACGGCGGCGCCTGCGATCGCCCCGTCGGAGAAGGCCAACGCGGCAGGGCCATCCCACGGCTCCATCAATGGCGCGTGGAACTGGTAGAAGGCGCGGAGCGCGGGGTCGACCTCCAGGTCGGTCGCGCCCTCCCAGGCTTCGGGCACGAGCATCATCAACGCGTGCACGGGGTCGCGGCCGGAGCGGACGAGCAGCTCGAGGGCGTTGTCGAGGCTCGCCGAGTCGCTGCCGCCTTCCCAGATGACGGGCCGGAGGGCGGCCGGAAGCTTGGCCTCGCGCGCGCGCATCGCGTTGCGATTGCCCCAGAGCGTGTTGATCTCGCCGTTGTGCGCCAGCAAGTGGAACGGTTGGGCGAGCGGCCAGCTGGGCTGGGTGTTGGTCGAGTAACGCTGGTGGAAAACGGCGATCGCCGTCTCGAACCAGGGGGCGCGCAGATCCGGATAGAACGTCGGGAGCTCGGTCCCTGTCAGCAGCGCCTTATACACGATGCTGCGGCACGAGAGCGAGCTCACGTAGACGGCCGAGCCGGCGCGACGCTCAATGGCGCGCCGAGCGACATAGAGCCGGCGCTCCCACGCTTCGTCGCCGCCCCTATTCG
This sequence comes from Gemmatimonadales bacterium, assembly GCA_035318905.1. Taxonomy (GTDB): domain Bacteria; phylum Gemmatimonadota; class Gemmatimonadetes; order Gemmatimonadales; family GWC2-71-9; genus 20CM-2-65-7. The sequence goes on from DATHDT010000385.1 coordinate 7,446, forward strand.
ACTGATTCGGCGGGGCAACAAAGGCCTGGCGGATCGTGGGGCAGTTGCCGCGCGCGAGGG
>DATHDT010000386.1:0-9134 GCA_035318905.1 Gemmatimonadales bacterium
GATCCACATTTTGGCGCCGTTCAATACCCACCCGTCTGCCGTCTCCTTGGCGACGGTGATCATGCCGGCGGGGTTCGAGCCGTAGTCGGGCTCGGTCAGCCCAAAACAGCCGATCACCTTGCCGCTCGCCATTTGTGGGAGCCAGGTCTTCTTTTGCGCGTCCGAGCCGAACGCGTAGATCGGGTACATGACCAGCGCGCCCTGCACGGATGCGAACGACCGCACGCCGGAGTCGCCACGCTCGAGCTCCTGCATGATCAGCCCGTAGGCGACGTTATTCAGACCCGCGCAGCCGTACTCTTCGGGCAGATTGGCGCCGAAGAGGCCCAGCTCCGCCATCCCGGGGATGAGCTGCTTGGGAAACTTGCCGGCGATATAGGCTTCGCCGATGACCGGCATGAGGTGGTCGTCGACCCACGCGCGGACGGTATCCCGTACGGCGCGTTCTTCCTCAGAGAGGAGAGTATCGGTGTTGTAGAAGTCTACCCCTTGGAACTTGGGGGCCATGTATGGACCTCGGTTTCGTTCTTGGTGATCCCCGGGCTTGCGCCCGGGGTCAGTCAAACTAACCACTCATCGGGGTCAAACTGACCCCGGGCGCCAGCCCGGGGTGGACCGGACCTACGCTGGCGCGGTCTTGAGTTGCCCCTGCCTCTCCACCTTCTCATGCCCGCGCCCAAACGCAAACGTGTCCGAAGCACGGAAGCGTCCCCGCTCCGCTTCCCAGCGGAAGAACGTGATGTGCACCGCGGTGGGCTCGATGGTGACGAAGTTGAAGCAGGAGGGCCGGCCGCCGCGCGAGCGCGTCGACAGCGTCCCCGTCGTCGACACGACGACTTTGCCGCCCAACACCTCGGCGCCTTCCTCGTGGTCGTGCGCGCACAACACGACGTCCGCTCCCGACTCCAGGATGCGCCGCTGCGCCTGACGCCAGCGCGCCAGTCCCATGCGGTGCGAGATCTCGCCGCGCAGCACGTTGTGATGCACGACGAGCACGCGCGCGAGTCCCGCAGCCGTCTCGGAGAAGAGACGCTGCACCCGCAGGAATTCCGACTTGGGGAGATGGCCCTTCACGGCGATGTCGCGCACCCGCGTGGTGAGCGAGCCCCATGCGACGCCATGCGATGTGAGCGCCGATGCGATCACAGCGCCGCCGGGAATCGTCATGGTCGGCGTCACGTCATCCCCGAAATAGCTCCGGTACTTGGCGTACAACCGTTCCTTGCCGAACGGAATGAAGGGGCGCCACCACCATTGCACGTCGTGGTTGCCGGGGATCGCCAGGACCGGCGCGGTCTGTGCCGCGACCCGCGCGAAGGCGCGCGCCCGCTGGAACTCGCCGTGCCGAGCGCGCTGCGACATGTCCCCCGCGATCACGACGGCGTCGGGCCGCAGATCGGGCAGCATCGCCTCCAGGGCTTCGATCTGGCGGATGTCGGCGACACCGCCAAAGTGCAGATCGCCGAGGTGCACCAGCTGGACGGTCACGATTCCATCTGCACGGTGTAGGTCAGGGTCGCTTCGCCGCCGGCGGGGATGACGAGCCGGAAGCGCTGCTCCGTAGCGGACAGTTTTTCGGGCGGCACGCTGCTCTCGACGATCTTCCAGACGCCGTAGCGTGACTCGCGCACATCGACGGTCACCGACTCGGACTTGGCGTTGGTGACCGTGACCCGATACGTCGCCGTCACGCGCTGGCGTGTCGGCAGTCCGCGCCGGAGCGCGGGCAGCGTTTCCTGATTGAAGTCGGTCTGCACCCGCTCGGCGGTCACGTCGAAGGCGTCCCCCGACTGCAGCCGCAGATCGCGGCCCGGCGCCGTATGATCGTTCGACGCTTCGCCGATGAGCTGCACGCGGCCACTCGAGTCGGCCTGATAGAGCTGCACCGTCCCTGCCGGGAGGGGCCGGTCGCCGAACGGCGTTTTCGCGGCGCGCTTGAGCGTGTACCACACCTGCACCGGCAGGCGGTTCGGCTCGGGATTCTGGCCGATCCACCCGCGCCATGGAAGTACGCCGGGGACGATCAAGTCCTGAACGACCGGCGTGGAGCTGCGCGGGAACAGCGCCATCGCGACCGGGACGCCGGGCTCGATCGAGAGGCGGCCGGGGATCTGATAGACGTGGGTTTCACCCACTGCCTGTTCGCTCGTCACCGATGCCTGTTCCACGTCGCTCCTCATGCGACCCAGCGAGATTGCCTGGACGCCCTCGAAGGCCTTGGGAGCCCGCGCCTGCGAGATCGCGCCTGCCACAAGCATTACGTCCGCGCTGTCGGCGCGAAGCGATTGCGATGTCACGGTCGCTGTCCCCGACACCAGACCCCGGGCACCGGTCAGAATCACCTGATACAGCGCTTCCCAGGTCACGCCGCTCGTAACGTAGGCCAGCTCGGTGCGCTGCCGCGCGCGCGAGGCGTCGAGCACGACCGCCACCTCTGGGTTCGTCCGCACCAGCTCGGCGGGGAAGAGCGGCTCACCCGGCGACTCGAGCAACAGCCTTCCGTCGCTCAGTCGGTACTGGGGAGGGTCGGCACGAACCACCGCCGCCCGGATCGTGTCGCCCTTGGCGCGCACGAACGACAGCGTTTGCCCCACCGCGTTCGCGAGCGCCTCACCCTTGCCGCTGGGGTAGCGCGCCGTCGCCGAGAGGACAGCGACCGATGTATCGGGCGAAAACAGTGTCGCCGGATCGAGCCCCTCGAGCTTGAGCGTCAGGGCGTTCCGCCCACGCTGCAACGCCTGCGGCAGACTCTGCCGCACGACGACTCGGCCATCGCGGTAGATCGACAGCGACGTCTGTCCTGCGAGCGGCACCGCCAGAAGCAGCGCCAGCACGCCCCACGCCCCACTCACCACGCCCTGTTTCATTTGGTCCACTCCACCGCCACTCGCTTAGCTATGAGAAACGTCAACAGGTACCACAGCACCACACTCCCGGCCCCCACGAGCCGGGCTGTCCGGTCCGGCGGGAGCGACCACGTGACGTAGGCGGCCAGGGGTAGCGTCGTCCCAATCGCCACGAGGCGGGCAATACGCGCCGCCCGCCGCTCCACTGCCCTCGTGCAACTGGCGCACAGCCCGCCGATCGCGATCCCCGCGACGAACTCCCCGCATTTGGCGCAGGGGTGCTTAGGCCCGACGGGCCACGGCGCGGGCGAACTCGTCCGTGGTAGCACTACCCCCCAAATCCTTCGTCCGAATGTTGTCCTTCACGATCGCGGTCTCGATCGCGCAGCGCAGCTGCTTCCCCGCCTCGAGCTCGCCCACGTGGTCGAGCATCATCGCCGCCGCGAGCATCTGGGCCGATGGGTTCGCGATGCCCTTGCCCGCGATGTCTGGTGCCGAACCGTGTACGGCCTCGAAGATCGCGGCGCGTGTCCCGATGTTCGCGCCCGGGGCCAGACCCAGCCCGCCGACGAGGCCCGATGCTTCATCGGACAAGATGTCGCCGAACAGGTTCGTGGTCACGATGACGTCGAACTGCTCCGGCTTGATCACGAGCTGCATCGCCGCGTTGTCGACGATTTTGTCGTCGCACGCGATCACCCCCTCGTACTCCTTCGCCACCATGCGGCCCGTTTCGAGGAAGAGCCCCGAGGTTGCCTTGAGGATGTTCGCCTTATGGACGATCGTCACTTTCTTGCGGCCGTGCTGCTTCGCGTACTCGAAGGCATAGCGCACGATGCGCGTGCACCCCTCGCGCGTCACGACCGACATCGCTTGCGCGACGGCCTTGGGATCGCCGGCGACCTTGAACGTATGATCGAGCCCGACGTACAGCCCCTCGGTGTTCTCGCGGATGATGACCAGGTCGATGTCCGTGTAGCGGCCGCCGGGGACGATCGTCTTCGTCGGCCGCACGTTCGCGTACAGATCGAACTCCTGGCGCAGCGCCACGTTCACCGAGCGGTATCCGCCCCCAACCGGAGTCGTGAGGGGGCCTTTGAGGCAGAGCCTGGTGTGACGGATGCTGTCGAGCGTCGCGTTCGGCAGGGGCGTGCCGGCTTTGTCCACCGCCGCCATGCCGCCGTACTGCTCGTCCCAATCGAACTTCATGCCGACGGCGTCGAGCGCCTGGAGCGTCGCCGCGGTGATCTCGGGGCCGACGCCGTCCCCCGCGATCAGGGTCGCTTCCCGGGTCACGGCAGACCCGGCGTCAGGCTCTTCATCGCGCGCGTGAGCGCCGTCCAGGGGTCTTGCCCCTCACCGCGCGCCACCGTCCGCCACCCGACTTTGCCCACCCGGGTGTCGATCAGCACGATACTCAGCTCGGCGGTCCCCACTCCCACCGGTGTTCCTGGCGCGTGGCGATACACGAGGCCCGCCGGCACGAGCGCAAAGCGCCCTCCGGCAATGCCGACGAGCGTGCGGATCTGATAGCGAAGGGGGTCCGGAACGTCGATGAGCTTCTCGGCGCGCAGGAACGCGGTGCCCATCTGGTCGGGCTCCGTGGCGATCCCCACCGCGCGCCGGGCGGCGCGCCGCAGCTCGGCGGGTGACACCCACGTCACCTCGGGCGACCGGCCGGTGAGCAGACTCCCGATAATGCTGTCGCACCTATCGAGCGTGGCGCGACGATCGGCGAGGAGCGTACCCCAATGGAGCGTGTCTTCCGCCGCCACCAGTGTCAGGGGCCAGACGCTCACGGACTGCCCGGAGATCCCGGCCGTCGGCAGGGGGGCGGTGGGCACCGGTACGGGCGGTTGATCGGTCTTCTTGCCGCCGCAGCCGATCACCAGAGCGCACGCCCATAAGTATCTGTTTTTCAAGGGATTACTCACGGCCGCAATTTAAGCCAGCGTGAGGCCGCCGTCTACCACGATCACCTGTCCGGTGATGTGTCGCGCCGCGTCGCTGCAGAGGAACGTGATGACCCTGGAGATGTCTTCCGGCTCGGCGACGCGTCCCAGTACCGATTCGTGCTCCGCGCGCTCCAACACCTCGCGCGGCAGCTGAGTGAGCAGCTCCGTTTTCACGAAGCCGGGCGCGACCGCATTAACGTTGATGTTCGACGAGCCGAGGTCGACCGCCGCGGCCTTGGTGAGTCCGATCAGCGCCGCCTTGCTGGCAGCGTAATTCGCGATCCCGAAGCCCGGCCGGAACGCTTGATGGCTTGCGACGTTGACGATCTTGCCGAAGCGTTGCGCCCGCATGTGCGGCGAGACGGCATGGATGCAATTGAAGGCGCCCGTGACGTTCGTGTCCATTACCTCCTGCCACGCCTCCGCCGTCAACCGCCACAGCGCGCCGTCGTGCGTGACGCCCGCGTTGTTCACGAGGTAGTGAACGGCGCCGAGCCGCTCCTTCACCTCACCGATGAAGCGGTCGACTTCTTCCATCTTGCGCACGTCGCAGCGCGCCGAGTAGCAGGGGACGCCCAGTGCCTTGATCGCCGTCTCGGTGAGCAGGGCCTGGGCGGTCACCTCGCGCCCGGGAAGCTCGACATAGTTGAAGGCGACCGGAGAACCGCGCTGCGCGAATTCGAGGGCGACCGACCGGCCGAGACCGGTGGCGCCGCCCGTCACGACCGCGACCTTGCCCTGCAGGGTGTCGCCGGCGCGGAGCGGTTCGCGCCGTTCCTGCACGGCCGCGCCGGCGGGCGTGGATTCGGCCCGCGGACTCATGGACCACGAGGTGGGAGGCAAGCGTTTCGAACCTATGTTCGAGCTTGAACATCGGCAAGGCACGGCGCACTTTAGCCGTCGTGAAACGCGTGCTGTGGGTTGGGATCGCGCTGCTGGGCGCCGCCGCGTTCGGCGTGCTCGCCCTCGCCCGCGGCGAGACGATCAACGCCGCCTGGCTGCTCGTCGCGGCGGTCTGCACGTATACGATCGCGTTCCGCTTCTACTCGAAGTTCCTCGCCAACACCGTCTTCGGGCTCGACGCGCGGCGCGCCACGCCGGCCGAACGGTTGAACAACGGCCACGACTTCGTCCCGACCAATCGGTGGGTGCTCTTCGGCCATCACTTCGCCGCGATCGCGGGCGCGGGCCCCCTCGTCGGTCCGGTGCTGGCAGCGCAGTTCGGGTTCCTCCCCGGCACGCTGTGGCTCGTGATCGGCGTGGTACTGGGAGGCGCGGTGCAGGACTTCACGATCCTGTTCTGCTCGCTGCGGCGCGACGGTAAATCGCTGGGTCAGATGGCGAAGGAGGAAGTCAGCCGTGTCACCGGCGCCACGGCGATGGTCGCGGTGCTCGCGATCATGATCATCTTGCTCGCCGTGCTGGCGTTGATCGTCGTGAACGCGCTCCGCGCCTCGCCCTGGGGCCTCTTCACGATCGCCTGCACGGTGCCGATCGCCCTGCTGATGGGCTGGTGGATGAAGCGGTGGCGCCCGGGGAAAGTCGGTGAAGCGTCGGCGGTCGGAGCGGCGCTGTTGCTCGGCGCGCTGATCGCGGGGGGGTGGGTCGCGAACCAACCGGGGCTGGCGGCCGCGTTCACACACACCGGCACGTCGCTGACGTGGATGATGATCGCCTACGGCTTCATCGCCTCGGTGCTGCCGGTCTGGATGCTGCTCTGCCCGCGCGACTATCTCTCGACGTTCCTCAAGATCACCACGGTCGTGGTGCTGGGCGTCGCGATCCTGATCCTCCTGCCACCGCTGCACATGCCGGCCCTCACGCCGTTCGCGACGGCAGGCGAGGGTCCGGTGTTCGCGGGCAAGCTGTTCCCCTTCGCGTTCATCACGATCGCCTGTGGCGCCGTCTCGGGGTTCCATTCCCTGGTCGCTTCCGGGCCGACGCCCAAGATGATCGCCCACGAGCCCGACGCCCGGATCATCGGCTACGGCGGCATGCTGATGGAGTCGTTCGTCGGGATCATGGCGTTGATCGCCGCGTGCACCCTCGATCCCGGCGTGTACTTCGCGATGAACGCGACCCCCACGGCCCTGGCGGGCGCGTCGGACGTCCTGAATCAGGCGGGGTTCGTCGTGACGCCCGAGGCCATGCAGGCGCTGGCCGGCCAGATGGGCGAGACGTCGTTGATCGCGCGCACGGGCGGTGCGCCATCCCTCGCGGTGGGCATGGCGCACATCTTCTCAGGACTGACCTCCGCCATCGGCGGCAAGACGCTCACGTCCTTGTGGTACCACTTCGCCATCATGTTCGAGGCGCTGTTCATCCTGACCACGATCGACACGGGCACGCGCGTCGGGCGGTTCATGCTCCAGGAGATCGTGGGCCACGTGTGGCCGCAGTTCGGCAAGACCTCGTGGTACCCGAGCGTGCTGCTCTCGAGCGGGCTGGTTTGCGCGGGGTGGGGCTACTTCCTCTATCAGGGGGTGGTTGATCCGCTGGGCGGGATCAATGCGCTGTGGCCCCTCTTCGGGATCTCGAACCAGCTGCTGGCGGCGGTCGCGTTATGCGTCGCGACGACGATCCTGATCAAGATGGGCCGCCAGCGCTACGCCTGGGTGACCCTCGCGCCGCTGGTGTGGATCGTCGTGGTCACGATGACCGCGGGCAGCCAGCTCGTGTTCTCGACCGACCCGAAGCTGGGATTCTTCGCGCGCGCCGCGGCGCTCGCTGGCTCCGCCGACCCGGCCGCGGCGCGCCGGATCTCCTTCAACTACCACCTCGACGCCGTAATCACGCTGTTCTTCATGGCCGTCGTGGCCCTGCTCATCGTCACGTCGGCACGCGAGTGGTGGCTGGTATTGTCGAAGCGGAAGGCTGCGGTGGTTCACGAGACGCCGTTCGTCGAGACGGCACTAGTGACTGGAGACTAACAGCCGCTTGGCGTCTTAGCGTCTTGGCGTCTTACTTGAAACGGTTTTCTAGAGTTCTACTTGTGCTCCAACCTCGAAAACCTGGTTCGGAGGAATCTTAAAGAAAGCTGTAGCCCTCAGCGCATTACGCGTCATAAATGCGAATACGTGTTCCCGCCACACCGCCATCCCCGGCCGTTCCGACGCGATCACGGTCTCGCGCCCCAGGAAGAACGTCGTCCCCTCGATCGGGATGTCGAGCTGTTCTTTCTTGCACGCGGCCAGGACCTCACGGATGTCCGGGTCCTCGGTGAATCCGTAACGGGCGATCACGCTGTGGAACCCCTTGCCGATGCGCCTCACCGTGACGCGCTGGGCCGGGGGCACGTGCGGCACGTCTTCCGTGGTCACCGTGAGGAACACAACCTTCTCATGGAGCACCTTGTTGTGCGCCAGGTTGTGAATCAGCGCCGGCGGCGTCCCCTCGGCGCTGCCGTACATGAACACCGCGGTCCCGGGCACGCGGATGGGCGGCTCGGCGGCGAGATCGGCGAGGAGCAGCTTCAAGGGCACCGTCTTCTCGAGCATGCGCTTGGAGAGAATCTCGCGACCCCGCTTCCAGGTAGTCATCAGGAGATAGAGCGCGACGGCGATCGCGAGCGGCACCCAACCGCCGTGCTGGATCTTCAGCGCGTTCGCGGCCAGGAACGGAATGTCCATGGCGAGGAACAGCGCCGCCACGAGCGCCGCCTTAGTGAACGTCCAGCGCCACACCTCGCGGCTCATCACGTAGAACATGAACGTCGTCATGACCATCAACGTCGACAGCGCGACGCCGTAGGCTCCCGCAATGTTGCTCGAGCTCCCGAAGGCGATCACGAGGGCGCAGGTCAACAGCATGAGCCCCCAGTTGACGGCGGGTACGTAGATCTGGCCGATCTCTCGTGACGACGTGTGGTCGATCTGGAGCCGCGGACTGTAACCCAGCTGCACCGCCTGGCGCGTGAGCGAGAAGGATCCCGAGATCACCGCCTGCGACGCGATGATCGCCGCTGCCGTCGCGAGCACGATTAGCGGATACAGCGCCCACGTGGGCGCCATATGATAGAAGGGATTCACGGCGGCGGCCGGATTGGAGAGCAAGAGCGCGCCCTGGCCGAAGTAGTTGAGCAACAGCGCCGGGAACGCGACGCTGAACCACGCGTACTGGATGGCGCGGTGCCCGAAGTGCCCCAGATCGGCGTACAGCGCCTCACCGCCCGTCACGACCAGGAAAACGGCCCCCAGGACAATCAGGCTCTGCCCCACGTTCTCGGTCACGAACTGGAACGCGTGGTGGGGCGAGACCGCGGCCAGCACTCCCGGGCGACCGATGATGTGCACCAGGCCGAGGACCGCCAGAGTCGCGAACCAGAACACCATCA
>DATHDT010000387.1:0-3082 GCA_035318905.1 Gemmatimonadales bacterium
ACGATCAACGGGCCGCGACGCGTCGCGCGATCGGCCAGACGTCCGGAGACGAGCTTGACGAGCGCGGCCGCCGCATCGGCGGCGCCGTCGAGCGCTCCCAGCGCCACCGCCCCACCCCCGAGCACCCCGGTCACGAATGCCGGGAGCAACGGGTAAATCATCTCGCTGGCGAAATCGTTCAGGAGGGAAACAGCACCAAACAGTTTTACTTCCCGCGGGAGCCGCTCACTCACCGAGGCCGAGTCCCCAGCGTATCAGGGTGACGGGCAGACCGCCGTACGGCAGTACGGCGTCGTGGAACATGCGGAGATTGAAACTCTTGCCGCGCGCGGCGCGGAAGTCGTCGCGCAGGCGGAGCAGCTCGCGGCGCCCTACCGCATAGCACACCTGGTACGCGGGCCACGCGCAGTAGCGACGCACTTCGCTCTCCGCGTTGCTGCGCTCGATATGCAGGTCGCGAACCATCTGTTCGACGGCCTGCTCGGGCGTCATGCCCCGCGTGTGCAATCCCACATCGAGCAGAATGCGCTCGGCGCGCCACAAGAGGTGGACCCGTTGGAAGAACATCTCTTCTTCGGTCTCGTAGAACCCCTGCTCCGCCATCATGTCCTCACAGTACAGCGCCCACCCCTCCACGGTGAGCGGCGTCCACAGGTTCTTGCGGACGTCGGAGTCGAGCTCCTTCGCCATGGCGAACTGCAGGTGATGCCCCGGATACCCCTCGTGCAACGCCGTCGCCGCGAGCTCGTAGCGACAGTGATCCCGCAGAATGCGCTCCTGCTGTTCCGCCGGCAGCCGCTCGTCGGGTACCGTCACGTAGAACCAGCCGGTGCGGTCGCGCGTGTAGGCCCCGGGACTCTCGTAGGCGGCGTACGGGACCACGGGCCGCAGGAACGGTGGCGTGGGCAGGACGCCGAGCGGCGCGTCGGGGATCGGCGCGAGCCCCTTCGCGGCAACGAACTCGCGGGCCCGAGCCATTTCCTTCGCGTACGCGTCGACCAGCTCCTGCGCGCTGGGGTGATCGGCCCGCAGCTGATCCGCGATCTCGGACCAGGGCCGCCCCCCGTCGAGCCGCTTCGCGCGCTGCTCCAGGTCGGCTTCCACTTCTTCCTTGAGCCGATGGCCGTAGCGCCACAGCTCGGGCGCCGTGTCGCGCAGGGCGTGCTGGTAATGCAGGAGGAAGTTGAACTCCTCTTCGCCGATCGCGAAATGATCTCCGGCGGTGTCGAGCCAGCGGGTCAGGTCTTGCTCGAAGCCCACGAGCGCGGCGATGGCGCGCTCGGCGGCCGCCTGGAGCGAGAACGCCGCGGCGATCTCGCCGACGAGCGCGCGGCCTCCCTCGCTCATCCGCAGCGCCGTCTCCACGAATACCTCCACGGGCTCGGTGAGCGAGGCGCGGGCATCCTCGATGAACGCGGGGATGTCCTCGAGCCGGCCCATCGCCGCACGCGCCTTTTCCGCGGGAGTGCGATCGCCCGAGAGCAGCAGATGGTGCAAGCCGCCGAGGAGATGCGACAGCCAGAACTCGGGGTTCGTCGCCTGCGGCCGCAGCTTTTCGTAGCGGCGCACCATGACGCGGATCTCGTTGAGCAACGCGGTGCGGTCGATTTCCTCGTCCAAGCCGTCGACCTCGGCTTCTTCGAGTGCGGCCGCGAGGGCCTTGAGGGCGGCGAGATGGGGCGCGAGGGCAGCCGGACTGAAGCGCCCGTAGCGATCGTCGTACCCGGACACGCCGGCCTGCGTCGCCGAGACCGGATCCAGGTGCCAACGCAGGTCGAAGAACGAGCGTTCGATCGCGCGGAAGCTCATGCTTTCAGCAACCGGTGGCACTCCTCGTCCGACAGCACGCGATCCGTGCGCTTGGCGGCATCGAAGAGGACCTTGCAGGCGGCTTCGTTCTCCGCGTCGTATCCGTGAGTCTCCAGCCAGTACTTCACGTTCGACAGGCCCGACACGGGCGAGATGTCGATCCGCTGCGCAAACCCGAACTCCTGCGCCGGCACCGAGCTGTAGACGCGATCGGCGAGCCAGGCGTGCCCCTTCTTTTTCGCTTTGATGATGGCGGCGGCGTGCACACCCGTCCCCGTGCGGAATGCGTCGGTGCCCACCACGGGATAGTTCACGGGGATCGGCACCCCCACGGCGTCCGCGACCAGCCGGCAGTACTCGGGCAAGCGTCGAATGTCATGCCGGTGCGTGCCGAGCAGCTTGAGGTTGACGAGCAGCAGATCCATCTCGGCGTTGCCGACCCGCTCCCCGACGCCGAGCGCCGTCGCGTGCACGCGGTCGACGCCGGCTTCGATGGCCGCGAGGCAGTTGATCAGTCCCATGCCGCGGTCGCGGTGGCCGTGCCAATCAACCTTGACGTCGTTTTTCTTCACGATTTCGGTTTTCACGAATTTGACCAACGCCTTCACGCCGTCCGGTGTTGCATGTCCGACAGTGTCCGCGAGGCAGAGCCGCGTCGCCCCGCAGTCGATCGCCGCGCCGTAGAGCGCTTTCAGGGCCTCGGGCCGGGCGCGCGTCGTGTCTTCGGTCACGTACATCACGGGGAGTCCGTGCTTGACCGCGTACGTCACCGCTTCCGTACTGGCCTTCACGATGCGGTCCAGCGTCCAATCCTCGGCGTACTGACGGATCGGCGAGGAGCCGATGAACGTCGCGGCCTCGATCTGGATCCCGATTTCGTCGGCGATGCGCACGATGGGCTCGATGTCCGCGATCACCGTGCGGGCCGCGCAATTCGGGAAGATCGGCAGGTTCGCGTCCCGGATCTCCTTGGCGAGCGCACGCACTTGCTCCACGACGCGAGGTCCCGCCCCCGGGAGCCCGATGTCCGCCGCCACGATGCCGAGGTCGGCCATCAGGTGCAGGAGACGCTTCTTATCGTCGAGGGAGGGATCGGTGACGGAGGGCGATTGCAGGCCGTCGCGCAGCGTCTCGTCGTTCAGGTCCACGTGGACCCGCGTCCAGTCGAAGGCGGCGCCGCCGTTGGCCCCCCCCACGTTCCAGTCGTAGATCAGGTCGCGCTCCTCCATGGGATTAGTGTTGCGCGGGTGCACGTCCAGGTCAAGCGCCGGTT
>DATHDT010000388.1:0-3099 GCA_035318905.1 Gemmatimonadales bacterium
CGCGCAGCGGCCCGCGGCCGGCACGCTCGCATCACCCGGCACCGTGGTAGACATCGTCGTGGCCCGGAGTCCCTGATCGAGTGACGAGCTTGACGAACGGTATCCGCATCGCTCCGAGCGTTCTGGCGATCGACCTGGCGCGGCTCGCCGACCAGGTCGCGCGGGCGCTGGAGGGCGGCGCCGACTGGCTGCACGTGGACGTGATGGACGGTCGCTTCGTGCCGAACATCACGTTCGGCGCGAACATGATCGCGGCGTTGCGCAAGCTGACCGACAAGCCGATCGACGCGCACCTGATGGTGGTCGAGCCCGAGCACTACATCGAGCCATTCGCCGCGGCGGGCGCGTCGGTGTTCACGTTCCACCCCGAAGCCACGGTACACGTGCAGCGCCAGCTCGAGGCGGTCAAGCGTCGCGGCATGCTCGCGGGTCTGGCGCTCAATCCGGGCACGCCGCTCACGTACGCCGAGGAAGTGGTCGGGGATCTCGACCTGCTGCTCATCATGACCGTGAATCCGGGGTTCGGCGGCCAGAGCTACTTGCCGGCGTCGAACGAGAAGATTCAGCGCGCCCACGCGCTACGCACCACACACAACGCACGGTTGTTCTTGGAGGTCGACGGCGGGATCACGGCGCAGACGATCGGTGAGGCGCAGCAGGCAGGAGCCGACACGTTCGTCGCCGGCAACGCCATCTTTGCGAGCGGCGACCCCGCCCGCGACGTGCGCGAGCTGCGGCGTCGCTGTATGGTGACTGTATGACGAACCGCCAGCAATGGACCCTGGTGGCCGGGATCCTGATGACCGTCATTTTCGGCACGGCGCTCGCCGTGAAGTTGCGCCCGCAACTCGATCTGCTCGAAGTCGGTGACGCGGCGCCGTCGTTCCACGGCACCGACCTCCGCACCGGGCGGCCCGCCACGCTCGCGGATTACCGCGGCAAGGTCGTGCTCCTGAATGTCTGGGCCACGTGGTGTCCGCCCTGCCGCGTCGAGATGCCGTCGATGCAGCGGCTGCACCAGAAGCTCGCAGGGACCGACTTTCGGATCGTGGCGGTGAGCGTCGACGGCGACGCGTTCCACCCCGAGGACTCGCAGGATCCCGCGGGGATCATGGCGTTTGCGAAGGGCATGGGCCTCACGTTCGATATTCTCCACGACCCGAGCGGCGCGATCCGCAAGAGCTACCAGACCACCGGCGTGCCGGAGAGTTTCGTGATCGACCGCGACGGCTTCATCGTGAAGAAAGTGATCGGGGCCGCGGAATGGGACGGCCCGGTAAACGAGACCACTCTCCGGCGGTTGCTCGATGCGCGCTAGCATCATCTCCCTGTTCACGCGCAACTGGCCCATCAAGGGCGCGGCGATCTTCCTCGCCGTGATGCTGTACGTCGCGGTGCAGCTGCAGCAGCCCGTCACGACCGATTTCGAGCTCGGACTGAACGTGCAGCTGCCGCCCGGCCGGACCCTGCAACAGAAACTCCCCAAGATCCGCGCGCAGATCTCCGGCAAGGGCAGTCAGGTGCTGCGGCTCCGGTCGCTGCGCGGCGACGTGACGCGGCGCATGCCCGACACGCTCTCGTCCCCCACCTGGACGATCCGCCTGGAGCCGAGTGAGATCGAGGCGCAGCTCCCCAAGGGCGCGGACGTGCGTGTGCTCGAGATCCGCCCGCGCGAAATCACCGTCGCGCTCGACAGCGTCGGTCGCAAAGATGTGCGTATTGTGCCGCTCATCACCGTCGTCCCGGAATCGGGACAGGTGCTGCATGGCGGGATCTCGATTTCGCCGACGATCGCGCGCCTGGTCGGGCCCGACAAGAACCTCGCCGAGATCGAGTCGGTCACGACGATCCCGACGGAGATCGCGAATGTGGCCGGCGCGTTCACCCGCACGGTGCCGATCGACACGACGACCCTCGGCATCGTGCGCATCGCGCCCAGACAGGTCACCGTCACGGGCGAGATGGGCGCGATCGCTGAGCGCTCGTTCGGCGGCATCCCGGTCGAGACGGGCGCCGGCGCGGTGACCAGCTTCATCATCACGCCGGCACGCGTGTCCGTCTCCGTGCGGGGCCCCGAGCAGCGCGTCCAGGCCCTGACACGGGACAGCTTGCGCGTCGTCGCGCACATCGTGGGAGGCGCGACGGCGGACGGCGGTATCGGCCGGCTCACGGTCATCGCCCCGCCGGGCATCACTGCCCGCGCTATCCCCGACTCCGTCACGTTCCGTCGCCGGACCCGTCGTGGCTGAGGTCGTCCTCGGTATCGAGACATCGTGTGACGAAACGTCGGCGGCCGTGCTGGTCTCGGGCGAGCTCGCCAGTCTCGTGATTCTTTCGCAAGACATCCATCAGATCTTCGGCGGTGTCGTTCCCGAGCTGGCGAGCCGGGCGCACCTCGCGGCGCTTCCGGCGACCGTCGATCGGGCGCTCGTGGAAGCCGGCGTGCGGGTCTCGGCCGTGGATGCCGTCGCCGTCACCGCGGGGCCCGGACTCGTGGGGGCGTTGCTCGTCGGGGTCGTGTACGCCAAGTCGCTCGCCTACGCCACGGACCGGGCGCTCGTCGGCGTGCACCACATGGAAGGCCACCTGTTCGCTCCGAAGGTCGAAGACCCCGCGCTCGAGCCGCCCTTCGTGGCGCTCCTCGTCTCGGGGGGTCACACCCTGCTGCTCGACGTGCCGGCGTGGGGGCGCTATCGCCTGATGGGTCAGACGCGCGATGACGCTGCCGGCGAAGCCTTCGACAAAGTCGCGAGCCTCCTCGGCCTCGGATATCCCGGAGGCCCGGCGATCGAGCGGCTCGCGCGCGAAGGAGACCCAACCCGGTTCGACTTCCCCCGTCCGATGATCGCGGAAGGATTCGAGTTCTCGTTCTCCGGACTCAAGACCGCCGTGCTGCACGCCGTGCGCGCCTCGGACAATCTCGAGCGCGACCGTCCCCACATTGCCCGCGCCTTCCAGGACGCGGTGCTCGACGTGCTGGTGACGAAGCTCGAGCGCGCCGTGCGCGCGACGGGGTATCGCACCGCCGTCTTGGGCGGCGGAGTCGCTTGCAGTCGTGCGCTCAGCGCGGCCGCGGCCGAACGGCTCAAGAGCGTCGCG
>DATHDT010000389.1:0-2187 GCA_035318905.1 Gemmatimonadales bacterium
CGATCAGCGGCATCCCCTTTGTACATCCCACCAGCTGCGACAGCTGTCGCGTCGCGGTACCGCGTGCCGCAGTCGACTCGATGCGTCTCGGCGATCCCGTCGGTGGGTTCTGGAAGACTGTGGGGCTCGTGTTTGGGACGCTGACACTGGCCCTCCTCTACGCCTGCCGCCGGGGATGCGGGGGGGACTACTGAGCGGATGACCATGAAGACCATTCTCTTGCTCGTATTCGCCTGTACCGCTGCGGCCGCCCAAGAACGGGGCCTCGGCGTGCCGACGTCGCGCTTCGGGATGTACGTGACTCGCGGCGAGCTCATCGTGAACCCCTTCTTCGCCTACACCACCGACCACAATCGAGAATACCTCCCGTCCCAGCTCGGCTACGGGTTGGTGCAGGACTATCGCGGCCGCTTCCGGAGCACAGAGGGGCTGCTCTTCGTCGCCTACGGTGTCACGGACTGGTTGGCCGTCGAGCTGGAGGGGAGCCGCATCCGGGCTGGTTTTGACACGGCGCCGAGCGATACCAGCGCCACGCCGAGTCGCATCGTGGAATCGGGTCTCGGCGATCTCGAGGGGCAGGTGCGGATGCGCTTGGTGCGCGAACAGCACGGGCGTCCGGAAGTGTTTGGGTTCCTCGAGGTCACGGTTCCATCCCAGACGCGGAAGGTGCTCATCGGCAACCCCGATTGGGACGTGCGTCCCGGCTTCGGGATCGTGCGCGCCTTCCCCTGGGGGACGATGACCACGCGCATCACCGTCGAATACAATCACGATGACCGGCTTTGGGACTTGGGCGAGTTCGCGATCGAGTATCTGAAACAGCTGTCCCCCTCCGTGCGGTTGAATCTCGCGTTCGAGGGCGGAGAAACCGGTGCGATGGACGAGTTCGGGCTCGTCGCCGGTGTGCAATGGCGCATCCGGGATTCGTTCTTCCTGAAGATCGACAATGCGATAGGACTCATGTCCAAAGCGGACGACTGGGCGCCGGAAGTGGGCATCGTGTGGACGCTGGGACGGTGAAGCGCGACGATTGGGCGAGTCTCGTTCTGATCACGCTGAACATTCTGGTGTTCGCCGTGGCGGCCGCCGGCGGCGTGTCGCCGTTCGATCCGTCCTCTGAGCAATTGCTCCGCTGGGGCGCCGATTTCGGACCTCTGACGACCTCGGGCCAGTGGTGGCGCGTCGGGACGTCGATGTTTCTCCACGGGGGGATCATCCATCTCCTCTTGAACATGTGGTGCCTCTGGAACCTCGGCCCCATCGCCGAGCGATGGTTCGGGCGGACGCCGTTCCTCATCCTTTATTTCCTGAGCGGGATCGGCGGCTCGCTGGCGAGTCTCTACATGCATCCGGCGACGGTCAGCGTCGGCGCCTCGGGAGCGATCTTCGGGCTCGCCGGTGGTCTGATTGCCCTCCTCGGTCTGCGGCGCGACTCCGCGGCGGCTGCGCCGGTGAAGCGGTTCCTCCCCAGCCTCTTCACCTTCGTGGCGTACAATCTTTTCTACGGCAGCGTCACGCCGGGCATCGACAATGCCGCGCACGTGGGAGGGTTGATCGTCGGGGCGGGTTTCTCCCTGGCGCTGTTCGTCGGCCCGGGCCGTCTCGCACTGACGACGGCCGTGTTTGCGGCGGCGCTGCTGGTCGGAGCCGCCACGCTGCCGCGAACGACGCTCTTGGACCTCGGACGCTTGTACGCCGAGCTGGGACAACCCGACCAGGCTCTGCGCACGCTGCAGCGGGCGACCGCCGCGCAGCCCGATGACGCCGACGCATGGCGCCTCCTCGGGACGGTGCAACTGAGCCAGCGGCGTTGGACAGAAGCGATCGCCGCGTTCGACCGCGTGGCGCTCCTCGCGCCGGCCGATTCTACCGTGCGGTACGATTTGGCCTACACCTATCTCGCGCGCGGCCAGTCACGTGCCGAGACGGGAGACCGCGCGGGCGCCGAACAGGACTTCGCACACGTTGTGGACCTTAAGGCCGACACGGCGCTCACGGCAGCTGCGCGGCGAGCACTGCGCCCCTAGCACCAGCTCGGAGAGCTTCGCACCTTTGGCGTGATGACGCTCAGTCCCCGTCGCGCGATCGTCTATGGCGGTCTCACCGTCGCTGTGCTCGACGGACTCGACGCGATCGTGTTTTTCGGACTGCGGAGCGGCGTTGGGCCGGTGCGGATCTTCAAGGGGA
>DATHDT010000390.1:0-4883 GCA_035318905.1 Gemmatimonadales bacterium
GATCTCCTCGACCAGGAGGTCCCGGATGTCTTCGCCGCGATCGTAGATGACGCGGGCGCGCGCGAGCATGCCGTACCCGCCGCCCCCGGCCGCGCGGTAGCTGTTCAGCGCGAGCGTGAAGCTGTCGGTGGGCTGGACCACCTTGCCTTCGTATGCGAGCCCGCGGATACGCTGCCCCGCCGAGCGGGAGAGGTCGACGTTGTACACAACCCCGCTCACAACGTCGAAATTGAAGCCGGGGACCGTGTCATCGACGACCTGGCGCGGCGCGGCCGGATCAAACGTGCGGAAGTACAACGCGGAATGCTCGAGGAACTCGCGCAGCTGCTGGCCCGAGATCTTCACCGCGCGCAGCGTGTTCTCGTAGGGGTACACGCCGGCGACGTCGCGCAGCAGCACGTCGCCGTCCGGGAATCCCGATTGCGGGTCGAACACCGCTGCCGCCGAGAGCTGCGCCCCGGTCTTGCGGCGCTGCACTTCATTAATGAAGTCGAGCAGCGCGCCGTCCTGCACGCGGGCGTAGCGCGCGTCAAACCCGGGCGCCGACGTCCCGAGCGGCGTCGCGGCCCAGAGTCGCGCGGCCTCGTGGGCGGCGTCGAGGCGCCGGGTGAGGCGCGCCAGCTCGGGCGTCGTCGTCCTCAGGGGAACGAGCTCGGCGCGTACCGCGACGACCTTCCCCTGGACCACGAAGACATGCACGACCGACAGGCTCTGCGCAAAATTGCGCGGTTGTACGAAGTGCACGCCGTTGATCACGGTGTCGCGAGTCTCGCGGTGGCTGTGGCCAACGATCACGACGTCGGGTTTCGGCGTAACCGACGCGAGGACTGCGGCGTCGTTCTCGGTCCCGACGCCCGTCGTGTCGTAGCTCGAACCCCCGCCCAATCCCGCGTGGATCAGGACGATTTTGACATTCGCGCCCTCGCGCTCGAGTTGCGCCAGCGCGGCGGGCGCCGCCTCGGCGATCCGGCGCACGCGCGCCTGTCCCGCGAGCTGGGCGCGGTCCCACACCATCACGCCGGGAGTCGTGAACCCCGTGATCCCGACCCGCACGCCGGCCCGCGGCAAGACCACCGTCACGGGAAACAAGGGCCCACCGGCTGTCTGATCGACGTTGGCGATGACGTAGTGGTAGGTCGCCTCGACGCCGGCGCGGCGCAGCAGCGGGAGCCCGAAATCAAAATCGTGGTTGCCCGGCGTCGCGGCGTCGTATTGGAGCGCATTGAGCGCATCGACGATCGGGTGCGGCTGCCGCTGGTCCTGTTTCCCGAAGAAGGTCGCGAACGGGTTCCCCTGGAGCAGGTCTCCGGCGTCGACCAGCACGACCCGGCCCGGATACTGCGTGCGCAGGGTCTCGAGAATCGTCCCGGCGCGCGCCAACCCTCCCTGGGTTTCGACATCGCGGACGTAGTCCCACCCGCGCACGCGGCCGTGCACATCGGTGGTCGCGACGATGACGAGGTGGATGGTGTCGGAAGCTTGGGATGGAGCCTGCGCAGCGAGCAGCAGCGTGAACAGGAGATGCATAGTGCGCCGTAATCTGATGAAGGCCTGCGGTTTGCGCCACAGTACGTCACAATCGCGTAACGACGCTGGCGAGCCACCCGTGACCCAATTACCATCCCGCCTGCATGCCGACCACGCACCGAGTCTTGGTAGTGGACGACGAGCCGGACATCACGGCACTCGTCGCGTACCATCTCGCCAAAGAGGGGTACCGCGTCACGACGGCCGCCAACGGCACCGAGGCCCTGCGCTCGGCCCGCGAGGAACGGCCCGACCTCGTCGTGCTGGACCTGATGCTGCCCGGCTTGTCCGGGTACGACATTCTCGCCGAGCTGCGCCGCCGCGAGGAGACGCGCGAGGTGGGCGTCATCCTCCTCACCGCCCGTAAAGAAGAGCCCGATCGCATCAAGGGTCTCTCGCTCGGCGCGGACGATTATCTCGCCAAGCCATTCTCGCCCAAAGAACTCGTGTTGCGCGTCGCCGCGATCCTGCGCCGCCTCTCGGCGCCCGCGGTCGCGTCGGGAGGCCGGCTCGCCGCGGGTCCGATCGCCGTCGATCGCGGCGCCCATCGCGTCACCGTCGGCGGCAAGGAGATCGAGCTCACCGCGACCGAGTTCCGCCTTCTCGACAAACTGATCGAGCGGCGCGACCGCGTCCTCAGCCGCACCCAATTGCTCGAGTCGGTGTGGCAAGCGCAACCCGACATTCAGACGCGTACGGTCGACATGCACGTCCAGCGCCTGCGCGCGAAACTGGGCGACGCCGGCGAGTGGGTGGAGACCGTGCGTGGCGTGGGCTACCGCCTGCGCGAGCCGACGCCGCTCCCCACGCATCGCCGCGGACGTGGATGAAGCTCGCCACGCGGCTGTTCCTGAGCATGAGCCTGCTCGTTGCCGCCGCGGTGACGGGTTCGATCATCGCCGCCGACGCGGTGTTACGTCGCGATCTGGAGGCCGAGACCGCCGCCACCCTCGAAGCCGAGGCGCGCCTCCTCGCGGCATCCCTGCCCACCGACTCCACGCGCTGGCCTGAGGTCGCGCGCAGCGCCGGTGCGCAGCTGGGCCGGCGCGTCACCCTGATCGATGAAACGGGCCGCGTACGCGGTGACGCGGAGTTCGATCGGGAGGCGCTCGCCGGCCTCGAGAACCACGCTTCTCGCCCCGAAGTGCGGGGCGCCATGGAGACGGGCCTGGGGCGCGCCGAGCGCCTGAGCGCCTCGACGAACGCGCGCCAACTCTACGTCGCCGTGCGGGGCGGACCCCCCGGCATCGCCGTCGTCCGGGTCTCGGCATCGCTCGCGGGGATAGATGCGCGGATCCACGCCGTGCAACGGGCGGCCCTGGGCGCCGGCGTCATGATGCTGATCGCGGCGGGCGTCGTCGCGTGGTGGCTGGCCGGGGCGTTCGCCCGGCCCCTCATCGAGATCTCGGACGCCGCGCGCGAGTTCGCCGCGGGGCGCCCCGCCGTGTTGCCGGACTCACGCATCCCCGAGTTGGCGCGCCACGTCGATGCCCTCCGCGCCATGCACGAGGAGCTCAATGACCGCTTCGCGGAGCTGCGCCGCGAACGTGAGGAGTCGCGCACGCTGCTGGAAGCACTTTCGTCCGGAGTAATCGCCGCGGATGCGCGGGGCACCGTCGTTTCCGCCAACGCGGCGGCGCGACGCCTGCTCGACTTTCGCCCCGGCGATCCCCTGCCCCCGCTCACCGAGCTGTTCCACGATCAGGCGCACCGCGCCCTGATTCGCGAAGTGCTCGAAGGACGGGCCGTCGAGCGGCGCGAGATCGACATGGGCGATCGCACGGTGCTCGTCTCCGGCCGGACCCTCCCCGACGGCGGTGCCCTCCTCGTCATGAGCGATGTCACCGACATGCGGCGACTGGAGACGATGCGGCGCGACTTCGTCGCCAATGTCTCGCACGAACTGAAGACGCCGCTCACCGCGATCGCGGGATACGCCGAGACGCTGGCCGCCGAGGCGGAGCCGTCGTCGCAGACGGCCGGCTTCGCGGCGACGATCGGCCAGAACGCCCGGCGCATGCAGCTCCTGGTGGACGGGCTGCTCGACCTGTCGCGCATCGAGTCGGGGCACTGGCAGCCGCAGCGGAGCGTGGTGGAGATCGAGGCGGCGGCGCGGGACGCCTGGGCGCCCTTCACGGAGCGCGCCGCCACAGCGCACATCCGCTTCGACACCACTGTCCCGCGGGACGCGCACGCCCTGTCGGCGGATCCCGATGCCCTGCGACAGGTCTTCACAAACCTGTTCGACAACGCACTCCGCCACACGCCCGCGGGCGGCACGATCCGCGTGTCGGCGGAGGTGACGAGCGACGGCGTCGCCGTCGCGGTCGCCGATTCCGGCAACGGCATCCCGGCGGAGCACCTGCCGCGCATCTTCGAGCGGTTCTACCGCGTCGATCACGGCCGAGCCCGCCATCAGGGCGGGACCGGTCTCGGGCTCGCGATCGTGAAACACCTTGTCGAAGCCCACAGCGGGCGCGTCGAGGCCGAAAGCGTGCTGGCGCGCGGGACGACGATCCGCCTGCACTTCCCCGCCGTTACCAAGTTGTAACGTCTCCGTCACTGGTCGTTGACCGCGGCCCACAATTCTTGGCGTCGTGAGAATCGACCTGCTGTGCGATTCGTACCTCGTCGCCCCGGCGGCGGATGCACGGCCGACGTCCGGGTGCCAGGTAGCGGAGGCCTGCACGGCTCCGCTATCTGCTTTTGTCGGGACATTTGTTACCATTCCGTGACAGGGTCGAATCTCCCCGGTGACCACGCCGGGCGAGCTTTTCCGCGTGGTCGATGGTACATCGCTCACTTTTCTTGAGGAGATCAACCGTGCACGCAAGACTCGCCTTTCGAGCGCTCGCGGCCGTCGCGCTGAGCGCGCTCACTGCGTCCGCTGTCCAGGCGCAGGCATCCGCCCAGCAGGCACCGCAAGTGTCCGTCACGGGCGTGATTTACACGCAGTACCAGTACTCGGACGCGCCGATTCCCGCCAAGAGCACGTTCGACATGACCCGGGCATATGTGAACGTGCTGGGTCGGTTCTCGAACGGGATCACTACCCGCCTCACCACAGACGTCCTCCCCAACGGCGTGGGCGGGAACTACGTCATGCGGCTCAAGTACGCCTTCGCGGCCTGGACGCCGACGGGCAGCAGCCTCACCTACAAGCTGGGCATGATCCAGACGCCCTTCGTCGACTACGAAGAGACCCTTTGGGATTACCGCATGCAGGGCACCATCGCGGTTGACCGCTACGGTGCCATGACGTCGTCGGACGCGGGATTCGGCGTCGACGGCCACTGGAACGGCGAGCGCGTCAACGCCCAGTTCGCGCTTGTGAACGGCGAGGGGTACGCGAACGG
>DATHDT010000391.1:0-21805 GCA_035318905.1 Gemmatimonadales bacterium
CATTGGCGCTACGCGATGAAGACAACGACGGCATCTGGCACGGGGCGGTCGTGCTCCCCGCAGGCCAGCACGAGTACATGTTCGTGGTCGATGGCGAGCGGTGGGTGGCGGACCCGTTGGCGGGCCGCTACGTCGATGACGGTTTCGGAGCAGGGCAGCAGAACGCCCTGTTGATCGTCCGGCCGTGACGCTCCTCCTGCTCTTGCTGCTCCAGAGTCCGCATGCGCGGCTCGAAGGCCGCGTACCCACGGCCGCGCTGCCGGGACTCGACTCCCTCATCGAGCAGGCCGTGGCGGAGAGTCTCCCAACGGAACCGCTGGTGCAGAAGGCGCTCGAAGGCGGCGCCAAGGGGATCCCCGTCCCGCGCCTGGTGAACGGCGTGCGCCACGGCCTGGTGCAGCTGCGCGACGCGCGCGCGATCGTGTCGCGCGCCACCCCCGCGCGCGCATCGCTCGACGGCGACGTCGCCGCCGTAGCGGCGGCCCTGGCGCGCGGCCTCGATCCCCGCCTCATCGAGCGACTGCTCCCTGGGGAGCCTCCGGGGCCCGTCCTGCACGCCGCGGCCGACCTCGTCGCCCATGGGTTCCCAGCCGACTCCGCGGCCGAGCTGCTCCGGGCCGCGCAGCAACAGGGACTGCACGGCACGCGCCTGCTCGATGTGGCCGTCGCGGCGTCGCACGAGCTGCAGCGGGAGGGGGGCCGCACGCCGGTCGAGGCCTTGGCGCGTGTGCGGGCGATGTTGCCCAACGTTCCGGTGGCGACGCCACCGCATCCACGAACTGTGACGCGGCGGCCGGGGCGGGGGTCGTAGGGGCGATCCTCGTAGGAACGTTCCCCAACCGGAGGTCGCATCATGATTCGCCAGACCCTGCTCGCGTTGGTGCTCGCCGCCACGCCTGCGCTCGCTCAGCAGCCCGCCCAACAGCCGGCCCACACCACGGCGGCCCAGCGTCCCGACACGACCAAGGCCAAGGCTCACCGCACGCGGCATACCGCGCGCCGCAGCACCGCCAAGGCCAAGCCGGCCGCCGCGGCGCCGCGTGACACGACGACGAAACCCTAGGCGCCTAGTTCTTTTCAGGATGTGTAGTCGGAGTTGATCCGGACGTAGTCCGGCGTCAAATCGCAGGTCCATACCACCGCCTCCGCTCGACCGACACCCAGGTCGAGGCGGAGGCGAATGGTTTTCTGCTGGAAAATGGCGCGGGCGCGGGCCGGATCGGGATGCGCGGTCGCCCCCGCGGTCGCCAGGATGAGCCAGTCACCGTTGGTGGCCGCCTGGAGGCCGAGGCGCTCGGGGGTGATCGGGACGCCCGCGGCACCGGCGGCCGCGAGCACGCGACCCCAATTGGGGTCCGCGCCGTAGATCGCCGTCTTCACGAGGGTGGAGCGCGCGATCGCCCGCCCCACCTCGCGGGCGAACGCTTCGGTCTGCGCCCCCACGACGTGAATCTCGAGCAGCTTCGTGGCGCCCTCGCCGTCCTGCACCACCGCCAGAGCCAGGGTGCGCGCGACTTCCGTCACCGCCTCCTCGAACAGCTTCCACGTCGCGCCGTCGCGCGACGGGTCGATCCCGGAGACGCCATTGGCGAGCAAGAGCACGGTGTCGTTCGTGCTCGTGTCGCCGTCCACGGAGATCGCGTTGAAGGTGCGGTCGGCGACGCGCTTCAGGAACGGGCCGAGCACGCTGGGCTCGGAGACGGCGTCGGTGGTGAGCACGCCCAGCAGCGTGGCCATGTCAGGATGGATCATCCCCGCGCCCTTGGCGATCCCGCCGATGGTGATCGCCCCGGCGGGCGTCTCGAGCCGGACGGCGCAGTGCTTGGGCCGGGTGTCGGTCGTCATGATGGCGCGCGCGGCATCGATGCCGCCATCGGCGGAGAGCCGCGCGCCGGCGGCCTTGAGGCCCGCGGCCACCTTCTCGACGGGGAGCGGCACACCGATGACGCCGGTCGAGAGGACGAGCGCGGTGCGTGGCGGCACTCCGGCCGCCTCCTCGGCGGCGCGGGCCATCGCGCGGGCCGCCTCGAGGCCGTCGGTGCCGGTGCACGCGTTCGCCACCCTGGCATTCATGGCGACGGCGCGTACGCGACCAGGCCGTTCGCCGAGCAGGTCGGCGTCGTAGATCACGGGCGCCGCGCGGACCGCGTTTCGCGTGAAGACGCCCGCGGTCGCGCAGCTCGTGGTGCTGACGATGAGGGCGACATCGAGCGCGCCGTCCGCCTTCAGGCCGGCGTGCGCCGCGGCGGCGGTGAACCCCGCCGGCGAGGTGACCGAGCCGTCGGTCAGCGGAGCGATCGCGGAGGTCATCGGTCGGTCAAGATAGCGGCCGCCGGTCGCTTGTGTAACCGGCCGGTGTTTCGTATCATAGCACAACCTTCCCGGAGGGTCCCGTTCGATGTCGGATCCGTTCCTCAGCTCCGACGAATACGACGAACGTGCACATCAGCTCTACAACGAAGGACAATACGACGACGCCATAGAGACCCTGCGCGACGGGCTCAAGCTCTATCCCCATGCCGTGGAGTTGTATGTGGGGATGGGGTACGCGCGGCTCGCGCGCGAGGAGTTTGCGTGGGCACGGCGGGCGTTCGAAGAGGCGCGCGGCCTCGACGGCGACCATGAGGACGCGCTCGCCGGTCTCGGCGAAGTGCTCCTCAAGTTCGGCGAGCGCGGCGGCGCCGTCGCCTGCTTCGATCACATCCTCGCCCTGGGCTTCGAAGGCGACCACGACCTGATGTTGCAGATCGGGCGGGCGCTCTTCCGCGAGGGCGTCCTCGATCAGGCGCGCCGATTCTTCGAAGTGGCCCTCACGGCGCACCCCGATTCGGCTGAAGCGGCGGCCTGCGCGGGATACGCCGCGCATCGTCTGGCCGACGAAGGCGGGAGCCTGCACTGGCTGCGGCGCGCGCTCGAGCTCGACCCGAGCCTTGGCGAAGCGCGCATCTACCTCGCCAACCTGCTGTACGACCGCGGCGAGTATGAAGCCACCCTGTTCCACCTCGAGCGCACCGATCCCGAGGAGCATTACGACGCCCTCGCGATCTGGCGGCTGATCGAGCTCAAGAAGAGCGTCTATCGCCTCCCCGAGGACGATCCGGAGCTGGTGCCCTGGCACGATCGCCTGGACGACCTCGCGGGCGACGCGCAGCCTGACGACCTCATGCTCGCGGAGATCGAAGCGATGGGCCCCGACGGCCAGATTCGCGATCCCCGGCAGCTGGAGCTGTTCGGCACGCTGCTCACCGAGTTGCAGGGGATGCGCACGCGCGGGACCGGTGCTGCCGGTGAGGTACACCGCGTGAGCATCGCGTCGGGCGTGACCTACGTGGGCACCTGGGAAGAGATCGTGCGGCAGATGAAAGACGACGCCGCCGAGTGGGCTGGGGGATCGCTGGAGCAGTACATGGAGGCGAGCGCCAAGCGGTGGCGCAAACAGACGGGGCTCGCCATTCCCGCCACCGACCCGGAGACGTTTCTCCGGGCCGGCGCGGACGCGGGAGTCTTAAGAATCCTGCACTAACTCGCCTTCTTGAAGCGGATGCCGATCGAGAGGGGCCCGTCGCCCAGCGCCATCAGCGTGACGGCGCCGGCGAGCAACAGGGCCTCCAGCTCGAAGTTGGCGTGATTGGGCAGCTTGCTGGCCAGGATCGTCACCGCCATGAACACCGCCATCGCGGTGGCCCAGAAGCGCGTCAGGATGCCTAGGAGCACGCTCACCGCTCCGACCGTTTCGATCGCGATCACGAACAGGACCCAGATCGTCCCGAACGACAGGTGCGGGATGCCGCCCTGAATTCGATCGAGGCCGCGGCTCAAGAACACTCCCCCCACTGCCAGCCGCATGAAAAACGCGGCGTACGGCGCCAATGCGTTCATGTGCGCTCCCTAGTCCAGGGTTCCGATGACGGGGCCGCGGCGGCGCGCGTCGGTCCGCACTTCGCGCGCGCCCAGCCGCTTGATGATCACGTCCAAGCCCCGTTGCGGGTAGGTACCGCTGAGCCCCGCGACGTCCACGAAGCACAGCCCCTCGCCTGGGGCTGCATGCAGGGTGATGTGACCCCCGTGGCAGATCAGGGCCACGCCAACGCCCATGGGACCCGCCGTGACCGCCGGTGGTGTGACGGGATTGAGCCCCGCGGCGTTCGCGGCCGCGAGCAGCAGACCGGACAGACTCTGTGGGTCGGCGAGACGCTCCGGCGACACACCGCCCAGGTCGGCGAATACGGTTTCGAACTTCAGAAGCAGGGCCGGTTGTCTGCTATGACGGGTGTCACGAACGTGCCGCGGATCGGCAGCCGGCCAAGCGGATCGTCGTACAAATCGGTGCGCTGACCGCTGAAACTGAACCGTCCGCTGGCGGCGAGACCGTGCGCGATCGGCGTCACCTGTGTGATCGTGATCGTGCCACCCTGTCGCGACAGACCACGCAGCGGGGGGCTGCTCAACACCGACCAGATGGCCCACGACCGGGGCGGCCGGCACACGGGGTCTGCATTCGTAGCGAACGCTTCGTTGACGGAGATCGAGTCGATCGAGGCCGTGCCCGCCGCCGCGACCGAATCACGCAGTGTGATCACGATGTTCTCGATCGCCACGCCGGCGACGACCACCGGCAGCGACACCCGGAACGTCGCCGTGTCACCCAGGCGCCGGTACGTGACGGCGCGCGCCCCGGCGCGCGCACGGCGGATCACCGTGCCGAGCACCGAGAACGAGCCCTTGCCGCCGGCGGTGTCCGTCAGCGCCACGACCTCCACCGCGCCTCCCGCGCTGACCGTGTCGGCATGCGCGGTGAAGGGGATCGGACCCCCGGTGCCGATCGCGGTGATCCGGCCCGTCGCCGAGTCGACCGTGACCACGCCGCTGTTTACCGGAGTGAACCAGACCGGCGGGGGACTCCCACCTTTCCGGCGGACCGAGACGGGGACCGTGAAGGTATCTCCGGCCATCAAGTAGACGGTATCGAGCAGCAGCGAGAGATCGAGGGCGCGCGACACGACCAGCAGCGACGTCCCGGTCACGCCGTTCGCGCGCGCCGACAGGACGGCGGCACCGCGGCCGACTCCGGCGATCGCGCCGGTCACGCTGTCGACCGTGAATACCCCCTGATCGGCGCTGAACCAGCGGACCGGACCGGTCGCTTGCGAGTCGCCATTCGCGTCGAAGTAGCGGGCGACGCGCGTCGTGATCGTGTCGCCGACGAACAGCGAATCGAGGATCGGAGCGATGACGACGCGCGGAGTGCCACTCGGGCCGTTGTCGCCGCACGCCGCGGCGAGCGCGAGACCCGTGACGGCGAAGACTGCGAGGCGGTCGTAGCGCATGGGTGGCTTCAAGTGTAAAACCCTCTAGGTGAACGCAGCCAGGGCGTCCCGATATCCGGCGGGTTGGCCCACGTCGTAGAACACGCCGGCGAGTGGTACACCGATGAGGCGGCCTTCGACCGCCAGCTCCTGCAGCACCGGCACATCATCCAGCTCTGACACCGCCGGGAGACGGGCACGGAGCCGCTCGAAACGCTCGAAGACGGACGGCGCGAACACCCAGCGTCCGATGGGGGTAAGCGTGGAGGGTTCGGCCGGGGCTTTCTCGGCGACGGCCACCACGTCCCACAATCCGTCGCGGCGGCGGCGGCACGACGCGCGGCCCGTCGCCCCGCGCACGGGCGTGCGAGCGGCGGGCACTTCGGCGAGCAACACCGACGACTCGCCGGTGCGCCGGTACGCCTCGAGCACCGAGGCCATCGGGCCGGGGCGCGCAAACAGGTTGTCGGGCAGCAGGACGGCGACGTCGTTCTCGCCGAGCAGGGGGCGCGCGCAGGTGAGTGCATCACCGAGCCCGCGGGGCTCTGGTTGGACGACGAGACTGATGGAGAGCTGGACCGTTGGAAGGTTGGAAAGAAACTCCGCGATCTGGGGTTTGCCGGGTCTGGTGACGATGACGGCGCGTTCGATGCCCGCGGCGGCGGCCTCGTCCAACGTCCACTGAAGCACCGGTTTGCCGGCTACGGGGAGCAACTCTTTAGGAAGGGTTCCGGCGACGGAGGCCATGCGCGTCCCGAGGCCGCCGCACGGGATGACGGCAGTTACCACCTAGAACATGGACATGGCGAGGAACGACCGCAGGTTGTCGTTCGTCACCCGGAGCCGGGCGGAGAGCAGCCGCACGACCGACCAGAGGACCTTGTACGCGACGTCGCGGTTGAAGTCGAGCAGCAGCTCGAAGTCGGAACGGGAAATCGTAATCAGGGTGCAGGAGATGTTGGCGATGGCGTCGGTCGAGCGTTCGGAGCGATCGAAGATCGACATTTCGCCGAAGCAGGCTCCCGGCTTCAGGACGGCGAGCGCCTCCTCGCCTGAGCCCGGGATGGTGCGGGAGATCCGGACTTCGCCTTCGGAGATGAGGAAAAGGCGGTTCCCGGGCTCTCCCTCCTTGAAGACGTACTGACCGACCGTAAACTTCTGCTCGCGGCACACCTCGGCCACGCGGGCGAGCTCGCCCTCGTCGAGGTCTTGGAAGATGGCAGCCTGCTTCAGCAGCTTCAGGTCCACCGGCGGAAAGTACGGTTCCGGGGAGGTGCGGGCAAGTGAAACCGTGGGGGACCTGGGCGGATGTCGTGACGGCGCTTCGGCTTCCGCTCGCCGCGCTGTTTCCGTTGGCGCACCGGCCCGCGTGGCAATTCACCATCGTGGCGGTCGCGGCGGCATCGGACTTCGTGGACGGGATGTTGGCGCGCCGAATCGGCGCGTCCCGGGCGGGCGCGGTGCTCGACCCGATCGCCGACAAGGTCTTCGCGGCCGTCGCCTTCCTCACGATCGCCAGCCGCGGCGCCCTGACGTGGTACGAGCTGGTCGGCGTGTTGCTGCGCGACGTTCTGGCGGTGCTCGGATTCTTCGGCACCTGGTTGCTGCGCCGTCCGGTGGCCCTGCCCGCGCGGGCGGGCGGCAAGGCCGTGACGGTCGCGCAGATCTTGACGCTCGTGGCCTACACCGCGGGTTCGACGCTGGTGCGGCCGCTCGCGTGGGCCACCGCCGCCATCGCGGTGTACGCCACCTGGGATTACGGACGGGCCGCCGCGCGGGTCGCGGCGCACCGCTAACGGGAGACACGGGATGCGCTTCCTGACAACCATATTCCTCGGAGCCGTCACGGCGGGGTCGCTGGCGGCCCAGCAGTTTTCCCCGCCCAAGAGCGGCGGGTCGGGCGGCGGCACGCGGATCGGGATGTTCGGATTCGGCGTGCGCACGGGGATCGACTTGAAGGGCGACGGACAGCTCGTGTTCGGCACCACGATCGATATGGGCAATCTGTTCTCGAACCGCGTGCGCCTCCGCCCGTCGGGCGAGATCGGCGTCTTCAACGGTGAGAACACCTACGTCGCCAGCATGGAAGCGCTGTGGCGCTTCACCGATGACGAGGAAGTCGCGACGCCGTACATCGGCACCGGGCTCTCGCTCGCCGGTCACGAAGCCTGTGGCACCGATCCGCAGTGTCCCGACGTGTGGCTGAACCTCGTGTTCGGTTTCGAGCTGCACTACCGGTCGACGTTCAACTGGCTGCTCGAGTACCACGGGATGGACACGATGCGGCGCCACCGCATCTACGTCGGCCTCACGACGCGGCGGGGGAACTGAGCGTGGCGGCACCGACGGCAGCGGTTTCGATTCGCTGGAAGGAAGAGTTGCAATTCGAAGGCGGCCCCGCCGGCCGCCCGCCCGTGCTGGTGGACGGCAACTCGCGCGCGGCGACCTCCCCGGTGGAGCTCTTGCTCACCGCCGCGGCGACGTGCTCCGCCGCCGACGTCGTCATCATCCTGAAGAAACAGCGCGTCACGCTCGAGGCGCTCGAGGTCGCGATGCTCGGGACGCGGCGCGAGACGGAACCGCGGCGCTACACGGCGATCGCGTTTCACTTCACCGTCCGGGGCGAGGGCGCGGACGAAGCGAAGGTGCGCCGGGCCATCGACCTGTCGCTCGAGAAGTATTGCTCGGTCGTGGCGTCGCTCGCGCCAGACATCAGCATCAGCTACGACGTCACCGTTGCATAGAGGGTCGCTGGTCGGCCTGGCGCTCGTCACGCTCGGGGGGGGCGCGCCACTCTCGGCTCAGCGCCTCACCGCGGTCGAGGCCGGCGCGGGCGCCGCGCTCACCGTTGCCCGCCACACACTGGCCGCCGTGGAAGTCGGCGCCGGCTATCGGCCGGGCGGACAGAGCCGCATCGCGCTCGCCTTCGACGCGGGGCGCGAGGACAAGCAGATGGCGGCGCGCGCGCAGTTGACGGCGCAGTTTCTGGTCACGCCGGCAGCGCGACGGGGGACCGGGGTCTACGGAGGGATCGGTGTCGCGATCGCCGGGCGCCGCGGGACGCCGGGGCGCGGGTATCTGGCCTTGTTACTGGGACTCGAAGCCGCGCCGGGCCGGCGCGGCGGGTGGTACGCGGAATTGGGGCTGGCCGGCGGCGCGCGAATCGCCGCGGGATGGCGCAGCCGCTGGTTTCAGTCTTAAGCGTCTGCGCCGACGGGAGCGGTCCGGGCCACGACGGGGCGGCAGTACCGCTCGCCCAGCACGCGCAGCTCGCCCAACTCGGCGTCGCTCAGATCTTCGAAGCGGTCGGCGAGGTACCCCATGGTATCGTCGAACCACTCTTTTTGATGTTCGGGATTCGCTTCGAGCACGCCGCAGCGAAGGATGTGTGAGAACAGCTCGTCGCGCGCCTGTTCGAATGTCGTGGGGGTTGTCATCTTCCGTGGCTCGCTACGTTTCTTGGCCATTCGGGCGGTGCTCCTCTCGGGCTGAAGGGCGTTTGGTGTGACGGCGCCGCAAGATAATGGGTTGTGTGGTATAATGCCACGGCGGGGGGCGTGGGTTCCCGATGCACCCCCGGGAGGTCCCGATGAGCGAAGAAGTCTACGGTCCGGAGCGCGCGCAGCGCCTGGTGGCGCTGCTCAGAGTCCTGGCCGAGCGGATTCAGGAGCTGGACCGGCAGGGCGGTGGGCGGCTGCTGCACGCGGCGCCGGAGCTTCAGAAACTGCTGGGGAACGCGCGCAGTGAGCTGTTCCATTACGAAGTCCGCAGCACCTACGACACGCCGGAAGTGTCCGAAAGCCGGCGCATCGTAGACGAGGCGCAGCAGCGGCTCGACGATTCGACGTTCGACGAGCCCGACGACGACGAACCTTGGAGGAGGATCTCGCCGGAATGAATCGGTTCTACCTGATGCTGGGGGTGCTGACGCTGGCCCTCGGCGCGATGCTCGTGTACCTGCTGCGATCCAATCCCCCTGCCCCCCGCGCCGCCACTCAGGCCCCGGCCACGGTCGTGGACGACGGTTTCCGCGGCAACACGTTCGGGAGCGACAGCGCGCGCGTCGAGATCGTCGAGTACGTGGACTTTGAATGCCCTATCTGCGCGAGCTTCGCGGTCGTCCAGATGCCGACGATCAAGGAGCAGCTCATCGCGACGGGACGAGTGCGGTGGCGGTTTCGCGACTTTCCGCTTTCGATTCACAAGTACTCACGCTACGCGGCGCACGCGGCCCAGTGCGCGGGCGAACAAGGGAAGTTCTTGGAGATGCAGGATCAGCTCTTCTATAACCACAGCTGGGCGCTGACCGGGAAGAACCCCACGGGCTTGTTCCGCGATCTCGCGAAGGCCGCGGGGGCGGACGTCGCCCGCTACGACGCCTGCATGGCCAGTGGCCGCTTCGCATCGCGCATCGAGTTCAGCGTTCAGGAAGGGCTGCAGCGCAACGTGAACGGCACACCGACGTTCTTCGTGAATGGGACGGAGCTGCGCAGCTCCCGCCTGCCAACGTCGGATGACTTCAAGCGCTTGGTGGACAGCTTGCCGGCCCGCCGGAAATAATGCGGCACCGCCAGACCATCGCGGTCCTCGCGCTGGTCGGCTGGTTCGTGGCGCTGTACCTGGCATTGCACGCGCTTGGGATCGGCGGCGCCCTGAAGTGCGGGACGGGTGGGTGCGACACCGTCCAGACGAGCCGCTGGGCGGTCCTGTTGGGGATCCCGGTCGCGTTCTACGGCGTGGCGGGATACACCGCGATCCTCGCGGTCACACTCGTCGGCCTGCAACCGGCGTGGCACTCGCGGCGCGGCCCGACGCTCCTCATCGCCGCCCTCGCGACAGGCGGCGTTCTCTTCAGCGGCTGGCTCACCTATCTCGAGCTGTTCGTCATCCACGCTATCTGTCGGTGGTGTGTGGCGTCCGCGGTCATCATGTTCGCGATCTGGATCGTGTCGCTCCACGCACTACGCCCCACGCCCCACGCCCCACGCACCGCCTTCTAGGATTCCTGCGCCTCGTACTGATCCTTGAGTCGCGCGACGACCGCCGGATCGGCGAGGGTCGTCGTATCCCCCAGCGTTCTCCCCTCGGCGATGTCCTTGAGCAAGCGGCGCATGATTTTGCCGCTGCGCGTCTTGGGCAGGTCGGCTGAGAACAGGATGTCGTCGGGCTTCGCGAGCGCGCCGATCTTCTTCGCCACGTGCTGCTTCAGCTCCTCGCGCAGCGCGTCCGTTGCCTGGCGGCCTTCCTTGAGCGTGACGAACGCCGCGAGCGCCTGACCCTTCAGCTCGTGCGCCTTGCCCACCACCGCCGCTTCGGCGACGGCGGGATGATCGACCAGTGCGCTCTCCACCTCCATGGTGCCGATGCGATGCCCGGCGACGTTGAGGACGTCGTCGACGCGGCCCAGGATCCAGTAGTAGCCGTCGTCGCCGCGCTTGGCGCCATCGCCCGGGAAGTAGGTGTCGGGCCAGCGGCTCCAGTACACGGAGCGATAGCGCTCGTCGTCGCCCCAAATCGTGCGCAGCATCCCCGGCCACGGGCTCGTGATGGCGAGGTAGCCGCCGCCGACCTTCACTTCCTTGCCCTGGCCGTCGAGCAACTTCGCGTCGATGCCCGGGAACGGGACCGTCGCCGAACCGGGACGCGTCTTCGTGACGCCGGGGAGAGGCGTGATCATGATCCCACCCGTCTCGGTCTGCCACCACGTGTCGACGATGGGGCAGCGGCCGCCGCCGATGTGCTCCTGGTACCACATCCACGCTTCAGGGTTGATCGGCTCGCCGACCGTGCCGAGCAGGCGGAGCTTCGAGAGGTCGTGCTTGGCGGGAAGCTCGACGCCCCACTTCATGAACGCGCGGATCGCCGTCGGCGCCGTGTAGAAGACGGTCACGCCGTGCTTCGCGCAGATCGCCCAGAACCGGTCCTTCGTGGGATGGTCGGGGGCGCCCTCATACATCACCTCGGTGACGCCAAGCGCGAGGGGTCCGTACACGACGTACGAATGACCCGTCACCCAACCCACGTCCGCCGTGCACCAGAAGACGTCGGCGTCCTTGAGATCGAACACCCACTTGGTCGTGGCGTAGACGTGCGTCAGGTAGCCGCCCGTCGTATGCAGGATGCCTTTCGGCTTTCCGGTCGTGCCCGACGTGTACAGGATGTAGAGGGGATCCTCCGCGTCCATCGCTTCGGGCGGGCACGAGGGGCTGGCCTTGGCCATCACATCGGCCCACCACTGGTCGCGTCCCGCCTTCATCGGGACGCTCTGCCCGGTGCGCTTCAGCACGACGACGTGGGCGATGCTCGGCGTGCCCGAGATCGCGTCGTCGGCGTTCTGCTTGAGGGGGACCACCGATCCGCGGCGATAGCCGCCGTCGGCGGTGATCAGGACCTTGGCTTCGGCGTCGTTGATCCGGTCCCGCAGCGATTCCGCCGAGAACCCCCCGAACACCACCGTGTGCACCGCGCCGATGCGGGCACAGGCGAGCATCGCGACCGCGACTTCCGGCACCATGGGCAGGTAGATCGCGACGCGATCGCCCTTTTTCACGCCCAGGCCCTTCAACACGTTCGCGAACTTCTGAACCTCGGCGAGGAGGTCTGCGTAAGTGAGGCGGCGGGTCTCGCCCGGCTCGCCTTCCCAGATGAGGGCCGGGCGGCTGCCGCGGCCGGCCTTCACGTGGCGGTCGAGGCAGTTGGCCGAGGCGTTGAGCTTGCCGCCCAAGAACCACTTGGCGTGCGGCGGCTTCCACTCGAGGACGCGGTCCCAGGGCCGGATCCATTCGAGCTGCTTCGCCCAGTCGGCCCAGTAGCCCTCCCGGTCCCGGCGCGCATGCTCGTACGGCGTCTCGTCCCGCACGTGGGCGGCGGCCTGGAAGGCGGGCGGCGGGGCGAAGCTGCGCTGCTCGTCGAGGAGCGTTTCGATGCGGTCGCTGGTAGCCATGGACCGTGAGATATAAGGAAGAGGGTGGTCTGGCAAGTTGCGCTGCGCCGCTCGCTCTGCGGCACCGCGCAGGGTGAGCGCGGTCACCCCGGTTTTGACAACCGATTGCAGCCACGCACGTTAGCAGGGGTGGCATCGGAGTGGCATATCAGGGGCCCGAGGAAACCTATGTCACCGATGCCTGTGGAGACCACCGTGATGTCGACGCGCCAGATGGAAAAAACGCTTGCCGCTCCCGAGCGGCTCGATCTCGACTCGCGCACGGCATTTCGCCGCGCCGCGGGGGAGTTGCTGGATGCCCTCGAAGAGGGCGCCGGCCGCCTCGTGATCGACCTGTCGGGCACGCGTGGCGTCGACAGCGCTGGGCTCGGTGCCCTGATGCTGATCCAGCGGAAGGCCGCGGAGCGCCGTCAAACGGTGTGCTTGCGTGGTGCCAACGAAGAGCTGCGGTTCCTGCTCGTGCTCACCAAGCTGGATGATCTTTTCGAGCTGGAGACCGGCGTTCCCTGACCGCGTGCGCGGCGTATATTGGGACATCATGGCCGTCCCGACGCCGCGCAAGGTTTTGTTCGTCGAAGACGAATCCGCGCTGCGGAACTCCTACCAGCGCTTCTTCGAAGGTCGCTACACCATGGCGTACGCGCCCAACGGCGCCGAGGCCATGCGCCAACTCGCCGCGTTCCAGCCCGACGTCCTGGTCCTCGACATGCGCCTCCCTGATACCGACGGTATCGCGCTGCTGCAGCGCATCCGGGAAACGCAACCGGCCCTCCCCGTCGTGGTCACCACCGCGTACGTGAGCATGGAGCCCCTGATGAACGTTCTGGACCTGGGGCACAGCCGGTACCTGGTCAAGCCGTACGATCTGAACGAGCTCGGCGCCGCCATCGATGCTGCTGGCTGAGGGGTTGCGGCACGCGTTCGGTGCCGTGCGGGCGCTCGACGACATCTCCTTCACACTCCACGCCGGACAAACCCTCGCGGTCTTTGGTCCCAACGGCGCGGGGAAGACGACGCTCCTCAAGGTCCTCGCCGGGCTGATCCAGCCCCGCGCCGGCCGCGCCCAGATCGAGGGAGGGCGCGGCGCGGTCGGGTGGATCGGTCACCAGCCGCAGCTGTACGGGCACCTGACCGTGCGCGAGAACCTGCGGTTCTGGGGTTCGCTCTACGACCTGCCGAAGGCCGAGCAGTCGCGGCGCGAGACCGAGCTGCTGGCGCGCCTCGACCTGAACGGGCACGCGGAGCGCCCGGTGCGCGCCCTGTCGCGCGGGTTGGTGCAGCGCGTGGCCATCGCACGCGCCCTGATCCACGATCCGCGCGTGCTGCTGCTCGACGAGCCCTTCACCGGGCTCGATCGCACCGCCGCCGAAGAGTTCCGGCGGCTGCTCGCCGAGCAGACGGCCGACGGGGGGGGCCGCGTCACCGTGCTCGTGACGCACAACGTCGAAGAAGGAACCGAGCTCGCCACCGACGTCGCGTTCATGCGCGCCGGCCGGTTCGTGGAGCTCGCGCCTCGCGCGGGACGCGGCGCCGCGGCGATCGCCGAGGCATACCGCCGCGCGGTGACTGGTGGCTGACGTGTTGCGCCACGCCTGGCTGCTCGCGCGCAAAGACCTGCTGGTCGAATTCCGCTCGCGCACGGCGATCCTGTCCGCCGTCGTATTCACGGTTCTCGTCCTCATGGTCTTCAACTTCGGGCGCGACCCGACGGCCGTCGCGGCCGTCGACCTCGCGCCCAGCATCCTGTGGGTCACGTTCACGTTCGCCGCCATGCTGGCGCTGAACCGCGCCTTCCAGCTGGAGCTCGAGAACCAGGCACTCGACGGACTCCTGCTCGCGCCCGTGAGCCGCTCGAGCATCTACCTCGGCAAGCTGATTGCGAATCTCGTGTTCGTCGCGACGGTCGAGGCGGTCGGCCTGCCGCTCTTCGCGCTGTTCTTCAACGTGCGCCTGCTCCACGTGCTCGGCCCGCTCGTCGCGGTGCTCGCGTTGGCGACCGTCGGCTTCGTGGCGGTGGGGACGCTGTTCAGCGCGATGACGGCGCGGACGCGTTTCGCGGAGCTCCTGCTGCCCGTCCTGCTGCTGCCGTTCATGATCCCGCCGCTCATCTGGGCGGTGCTGGCGACCGCGGCGCTCCTCGCCGGCCGTCCCTTGAGTGAGGCGACGGGCTGGCTTAGGTTGCTGGCGGCGTTCGACATCGTGTTCGTAACGCTCGCGTTCGCCCTCTTTCCCGCGACGGTCGACGAATGAGGCTTCTGAAGACGGGACGCTGGATCACCGCGGTAGGTCTCGTGTTGCTCGCCGGTGTCTACGTGCGCGCCCTCGCCTTCACGCCCGTGGAGCGTACCCAGGGCATGGCGCAGAAGATCTTCTATCTCCATCTCCCCGCGGCGATTTGGGCCGAAGGGGCGATGATCCTCGTCGGTGTCGCGTCGATCTTCTTTCTGTTCCTGAAGGATCCTCGGCTCGATCGTTTTGCCGAAGCCTCAGCCGAGGTGGGGTTGGTGTTCTGCACCCTCGTCCTGACAACGGGTCCGATTTGGGGAAAGCCGATCTGGGGGACGTGGTGGACCTGGGACGCTCGCCTCACCCTCACGTTGCTTCTCTTCCTTATGTACGTGGGGTATCTCCTGCTGCGCGGGGCGGTGACGGACCCGGGTCTCAAGGCGCGCTACGCGGCGGTGCTCGGGATCTGCGGCATGTGTCTCGTCCCATTCGTTCACCTGAGCGTCGTCATGTTCCGCACGCTCCACCCCCAGCCCATCGTCATCAAACCGAGCGCGCCATCGCTGCCCGGCGAGATGCTCGAGACGCTCGCGTTTTCCTTTCTGGTTTTCACTGTGCTGTGGGTGGGGTTTGTAATCCAACGCTACGGACTGTCGCTGGTCCGCGAGCAGGCTGAGCCGCATGCCTGAGAACACGCCGTACATGGTCGCCGCGTACGTCATCACGGCGGTGATCCTGGTGGGGTACGCGGGACTCCTCTACCGGCGCACGCTCAAGCCTTAGTCCGTAGCTGCGCGCGGGCCTCGGGCAAGCGCGCGTGGCCGTCGGGGACCTGCGTCGCCCACAGGTTCAACGCCTCCTCCGCCGCTCCGTGGTCTCCCGCCTGAAACAGTGCCTGCGCGTTGCGCCACAGCGCGTCCGCGCCGCCGCCCGCCGCGTACGCGCGGGCGAAACGCGCGGCCGCGTCGGCGTACTGGCCGGAGCGCCGATAGAGATCCCCCGCCGCGAGCGCGGCGTCGGCGCGCTCCTCGATCGCGAGGGCCTGCTCGTAGGCACCGAGCGCTTCCGACTGCCGGAACACCATCAGCAACGCCTCGCCGAGCAACATCCACGCGTCGGGATTGTCGGGGAAACGCACGCTGGCCTCGCGCGCCGCCTCGACCGCCCCCCAGCGATCCTCGCGCGCGCGCGACAGGTGTACGAACGCCACGTACGCTTCGCCGAACGTGGGCGTGACGTTGCAGCCGAGCCGCAGCCAGGCCACGGCACGCCGCGGCGCATGCCGCTGGCAGGCGGCAGCACGACGCACGCAGAAGCGCGCCAGCGCGGCGCGCAGGGACCGGAGCATTGCTTGATAATGAATGGGGCCGCGGTGAGATTGCAACGGCGCATGCCACACGCATTGGAAGGGCGCCGCATCGTCATCACGCGCGCACGCGAGCAAGCAGCCGATCTCGCACGGGCCCTCGAAGCGCACGGTGCCGCCGTGGTGGTCGCTCCCGTCATTCGCATCGAGCCCCTGCCGCAGCTCGGGCCGTTGCGCGCCGCCCTTGCGGGTCTGTCCGCCTATCGCTGGGTCGTCTTCACGAGTCAGAACGCCGTCCAGATCGTCTTCGACCGCCTCCTCGCATGGGGTCTCGGTCCGCGCTCCTTCGCGAGCACACCCGTCGCCGCCATCGGCACCGCCACCGGCGAGGCCCTTACCCAGCGGGGCGTCGTGCCCGCGCTCGTACCGGACGAGTTCGTGGGCGAAGCGCTGGCCGAAGCGCTCGGCGCACGCGGCGGACTGGCGGGGAGCCGTGTGCTCATTCCCAGCGCCGAAGACGCGCGCGACGCGCTCGCGAGCGGGCTCAGGGAGCACGGTGCCGTCGTCGACGTCGTGCCGGTCTATCGCACCGTGCGCGCCGATACCGATCTGACCGAGCTCGCCGCCGAGTTGGTCGGCGGTGAGCTCGATGCGGTCACGTTCACGGCGTCGTCCACCGTGCGCGCCTTCGTCGACCTCGTCGGCCGCCGCGCCGCGACCTCGGGACGGTTTGCCGCCGTCGTGATCGGCCCCGTGACCGGCAGGACGGCGCGCGAGCTTGGCCTCGCCGATGTGATCGAGGCGGAGCCGCACACCGTGACCGGCCTGGTCGACGCGCTCGTGCGGCGGCTCGCGTGAAGCTCGGCACCCGGGGCAGCCAGCTGGCGCAATGGCAGGCGGAGTGGGTGCGGGCGCGTCTCGCCGCGCTCGGCGTCAACGCCGAGATCGTGATCATCAAGACCCGCGGCGACCACGAAATGGACCGTCCCCTCCACGAACTCGAAGGGAAGGGCTTCTTCACCAAGGAGATCGAGGACGCGCTGCTCGCACACCAAATCGACGTCGCGGTGCACTCGCTCAAGGATCTCCCGACGCAGCTACCGGCGGGACTCGCGCTCGCCGCGGTGCCGGCGCGCCACGACCCACGCGAAGCGCTCGTCGGTGGCACGCGGCTGAGCGTTCTCCCGCCGGGCGCGCGAGTCGGCACCTCGAGCCTGCGGCGCGTCACGCAGGTCCGTTACCTGCGTCCCGATCTCGAACTCGTGTCGCTGCGTGGCAACGTGCCGACGCGCGTGCGGAAAGCCGAATCCCACGAAGGGTGCGACGCCGCGTTGCTCGCGCTCGCGGGCCTCGAACGGCTGTCGCTCGGGGAGCGCGCGACGCCAATCGATCCGCTCGAAGTGATGCCGGCGCCGGGGCAGGGCGCGCTGGGTCTCGAGATTCGGGCCGACGACCGGAAGACGCGCGAAACACTGAAGCCCCTCGGCGACCCCGCGAGCGAGCGTGCCGTGCAGGCCGAGCGCGCGCTCCTCGCGGCACTCGGCGGCGGCTGTCAGGCCCCCGTCGCGGCCTGGGTCGACGAGCGGCGACTCTTCGGTCGCGTCACGGCGTCCGATGGCGCCGTGCAACTCACCGCGTCGGCCGACATCGATGCCGCGCGGCCCCAGAAGGCCGGGGAAGCCGTGGCACGCTTGCTCGAGGCCGAAGGCGCGGCCAGCTTACTCGCGCGATGAGCCCCGCTTCGTTTCCGACGCGCCGCATGCGGCGCTTGCGGCGCACGCCGGCGCTGCGCCGTCTGGTGCAGGAGACGCACCTCGTCCCCTCGCAGCTCGTGTGGCCCTTGTTCGTGACGCACGGCGATGGCGTGCGCCGGCCCGTCGCGGCGATGCCCGGCGTCGCGCAGCTCTCCGTCGACGAGCTCGTGAAGGACGCGGAGCGCGCTGCGCGCCTCGGTCTCGGCGGAATCGTGTTGTTCGGAATCCCCGCGGCGAAAGACGGAACGGGTTCCGAGGCGCACGACGAGCAGGGCATCGTGCAGCAGGCGATCCGCGCCGTGAAACGCGCCGTACCGGACCTGCTCGTGATCGGCGACGTGTGCCTGTGCGAGTACACCGATCACGGCCATTGCGGCGTCATCCGCGACGGCGAGGTGGACAACGACTCGTCGGTGTATCTGCTCGGAAAGGTGGCGGTGACGCAGGCGCGGGCGGGCGTGGACCTCGTGGCGCCGAGCGACATGATGGATGGGCGCGTCGCCGGGATTCGCAAGGCGCTCGACGCGGCGGGATTCTCGCATCTGCCGATCATGTCCTACGCCGCGAAGTTCGCGTCGGCGTTCTACGGTCCGTTCCGCGAAGCCGCGGGCTCGACGCCGCAGTTCGGAGACCGCCAGAGTTATCAGATGGCGGTGGCGAACGGTGACGAAGCGATGCGAGAGATCCGTCTGGACTTGGACGAAGGGGCGGACATCGTCATGGTGAAGCCGGCGGGGCCCTGCCTCGATCTGATCCGGCGCGCGCGCGAGGAGTTCGGCTCGCCGCTCGCCGCCTATCAGGTGAGCGGCGAGTACGCGATGATCAAAGCAGCGGCGGAGCGGGGGATGCTGGACGAGACGCGGGCGATGTGGGAGTCCCTGACGGCGATCCGGCGGGCCGGCGCGGATATCATTCTGACGTATTTCGCGCCGGCGGCCGCCGAACAGCTGTAATCACCCCAAATCAGCCGCATCCTTCGGGAGCAGGACGAATTTCCACAGCGCTCCCGCCACCGTCGCGCCGATCAACGGACCCAACCAGTAGACGGCCTGGCCGTGCCACTCCCACGCGACGAGCGCGGGACCGAACGCCCGCGCCGGATTCATCGCGGCGCCGGTGAGGGGTCCGGCAGCGAGGCCGCACACGGTGATCGCGAGCCCGATGCCGAAGCCGCCGATCTTCGGCGCGTGCGTGGAGACGGCGGTACCGAACACCGCGGAGACCAGGAAGAACGTCAGCACTGCTTCGAGACCCATCCCTTGCCAGAAACTCATCGCGCCCGTCAGCTGCGGCGTGCCGAGCGACGCCACCCGGCCCGCGACCGCGGGAAGGACGGCTTTCACCAGCAGCGCGCCCACCACACCGCCGAGCAGCTGCGCGGCGACGTACTGACCCAGCGTGCGGCCGTCGATCTTCTGTGCCAGCCAGAGCGCGACGCTCACCGCGGGATTCATGTGGCCGCCGGAGATCGACATGGTCATCGAGACGATGATCGCCATGCCGACGCCGTGCGCGAGAGAGATGCCGACGACGCCGACGGCGTTGTTGGACGCGGCGTTGACCACGATGCTGGAGACGCCGAGAAAGACGAAGAGCGCCGTGCCGACGAATTCGGCGACGAGCGGCCGCATAACCTTGACGTTCACGAGTGTGCTCCGAGGTGTGATGGCGGGGGCAATCTACGGGTCGCCGGCGTCCGGCCGCAACACCAGCGCGGCATTGATGCCGCCGAACCCGAACGAGTTCGAGACTACGGCGGCGGGCCGCGCCGGCCGGCCGGCCCCCGGAAGACAGTCGAGATCGCAGGCGGGATCGGGATGTTCCAGATTGAGCGTCGGCGGGAGCCAGCCTCGGGCCAACGCGAGCGCGCAGATCGCCGCCTCGATCGCGCCGCTCGCGCCGAGGGCGTGACCGTAATAGGCCTTCGTGCCGCTCACCGTCAGCCGGTAGGCGTGGTCTCCGAACACCTGCTTGATCGCCGTGGTCTCCGTCGAGTCGTTGAGCGGCGTCGACGAGCCGTGCGCGTTGATGTAGCCGACTTCCGTCGGCGTGACGTCGCCGTCGGCGAGCGCGAGCTGCATCGCCCGCGCGGCCTGGCGCCCGTCGGGTCGCGGCGCCGTCATGTGGTACGCGTCGTTCGTGTACGCGTGGCCGACGACCTCGGCGTAGATCTTCGCGCCGCGCGCGCGCGCGCGGGTGCGCTCCTCGAGCACGAGCACCGCCGCGCCTTCGCCCATCACGAATCCGTCGCGCCCGACGTCGAACGGCCGCGAGGCGTGTGCCGGATCGGCGTTGCGCGTGCTCATCGCGCGGATGTTGCTGAACGCCGCGAAGGTCAGCGGCGCGAGCGGCGCCTCGGCGCCGCCGGCGAGCATCACGTCGGCCCGCCCGTCGCGCACCACGTGGAACGCCTCCCCCACGGCGATCGTCCCCGACGCGCAACTCATCGCGTTGGTGGCGTTGGGACCCGTGAATCCGCACTCGATCGCGATGTTGCAGCTGGCGGCACCCGCGAACACGGCCAGGGCCAGCCCCGCGTCCAGGCCGCGCGGGCCCTCCGCCAGGTACTTCGGGACCTGGGCCTCCGCATACGCGACGCCGCCGAGCGCCGAGCCCATCATCGCGCCGATGCGGTCGCGATCTTCGCGCTCCGGCTGCAACTCGGCGTCGGTGAGGGCGAGCCGCGCGCACGTCACGGCCAGTTGCGAGAATCGGTCGAGCCGGCGGGCGCGCTTCGCGTCGAGGTGATCCTGCGGACGGAAGTCGGGGATTTCGGCGGCGATGCGGCTGCGGAAGGGCGCGGGATCGAACCGGGTGATCTCGCGAACCGCGGACGTGCGGGCCTCGAGCCCGGCCCACAATCCGGCGGCGGCGGTGCCGATCGGCGTCACCGCGCCGACGCCGGTGATCACCACGCGCCGTGGCGCCCGCGCGATCATGCCACCGCCTCCACGGCGCGCTTGATCCCCGCGAGCGTGCGCGACGCGACTCCATGAATGAAGACGGGGCCGATCACGAGATCCGCCGCGAGCCGGCCGATGAGCGGCCACGCCGGACCGTCCCACGTGTGCACGATCTCCACGTCCACGCCTCCTTCATTAGCCTCGACCAACCTCCAGGTGACTTTCATGCCTCGCGTGATACCCCGCACGTGTCGGTAGTGGATGGCACCAGCCGGCCGGTCGAGCGTCATCTCGGAGACCCACCAGACCGGATACCTGAGCGGTCCGAACGGGCGCCAGGCTGCCATCTCCACCAGGTTTCGCTCGAAACGCCGCACCCAGCGGTAGTGGGGCAGGATCGCGGGCCAGCGCTCGACGTTAGCCGCGGCGGCGTACACACGCTCAAGGGGCGCATGCATATGGACCCAGTCAACGGTTCGCACCGTCACTCCCGCAGCCCCGCATACCCCCCGCGGTAGTAGAGCAGCGGCCGTCCCTCCGTGACGCTGCCGCCGATGACGAGGCCGATGAACACCGTGTGGTCACCCGCGGGAATCGCGGACTGTTTCTCGCACTCGATGTGCGCGAGCACGCCATCGAGGACCGCGACCCCCTGTTTGTTCGGATGGAACCCGACACCGCTGAAGCGATTCGCTTCGTCGCCGGCAAAGCGGCGCGACAACGTTTCCTGGTCGGCGGCGAGGACGTTCAGCACGAAATGCCGCGCTGCGTCCAGTGCGGCGTGCATCTCGTGGCCCTGATCCACCGACACCAGCACGAGCGGCGGATCGAGCGACACTGACGCGACGGAGCTCGCCGTCATCCCGACGGGGTCGCCCCCCCC
This sequence comes from Gemmatimonadales bacterium, assembly GCA_035318905.1. Classification (GTDB taxonomy): domain Bacteria; phylum Gemmatimonadota; class Gemmatimonadetes; order Gemmatimonadales; family GWC2-71-9; genus 20CM-2-65-7. The sequence goes on from DATHDT010000391.1 coordinate 21,322, forward strand.
GCCGGCGCCCCGAGTCGTCAACACCGTGACGCCGGTCGCAAAGCGGCCGAGCAGTTGCCGGAAGAGCGGAGCTTCGACGCCGCGCATGGTCACCAGAGGAGGCCGGCGAGAACGCCGGGAGCGAGGACGGCGCGGGCGGGGACGCAGTTCCCCGTCGCGCGCACGAGAAGATCCGCGAGATCGGCACGCCGCGCCAGCCGGCTGACGACGCGCTCGACGAGCGCAGGCCAGCCGACCCCCAACCCGATGAGCCGCTCGAGCAGCCACTTGCCCGTGAACGCGGCGCGCCGGGCGCGCGCATATGCTCGCAAGCTCGCGCCGCTCGCGAGATGGTCGATCACCGCGGCGGCGGCGAGCTCCGCGCCGCGCAGCGCGCTGTAGATGCCCTGTCCGGTGAACGGATCGAAGAAGTCAGCCGCGTCGCGGAGCTCGCCGCCGCCGCGGTGATCGACCATCTCGCGAGCGGCGCGAGCTTGCGAGCATA
>DATHDT010000392.1:0-2282 GCA_035318905.1 Gemmatimonadales bacterium
TGCTGCGCCCCTACCACATCCTCCCTCGCCTCCACCACCCTCCCAAACAGGTTTGCCTGGCCCGGATCCCACACGTCCCACCGCTGGTAGATCCGTTCCAGTGTCCCGTCGCGCATCGCCGCGATCAAGACGGCGTCCACCGAATCGCGCAGCGTGGAGTCGGCCCTGGCGAGGACGCCGACGTAGTAGCCCGTCGCTACGGCTTCGGGTTGAATGACGAAGCGGGGTGATGACCGCCGCTTCGCGATGATGTGATCGAGGAGGACGGCGTCGACCCGTCCGGCAATCAAATCCGAGTAGGGGTGAACGTCGTCGTCGTAGGACACGGGGATCACGCCGAACGAGTCTTTGGCGGCGAGGAGCAGGTCGTACGCCATCGTCGCGCCGAGCGTCGCCACGCGCCGGCCTCTGAGATCGCTCAAACGGCGCCAGCGGCCCGCGTCCTGGGGCCGCACCGCGAGCACCTCGCGGAACTCGAAGTAGGGCACGGTGACCGCATGGCGTGCGCGGCGCGCCGGCGTGTCCTCCATGCCCGACATGCCGATCGCGAAGTCGCCGCGCTCGACCGACTGATCGATCGACGACCACTGCACCTGCACGAACCGCGCGCGCCGGCCGAGGCCTCGCGCGATGGTTTCCGCTACCTCGACGTCGAAGCCCCGAACTCGGGACGCGTCAGCCGGGTCGGCCTCCACAAACGGCGCGCCGCCCTCGGCGTCGCCGCCCCACAACAGCACCGGTCCCTGCAAGGCGACCCAAAGGACGGCCGGGAGCAGCATCATGCCTCAGTCTTGAGCCCCATCTCATCCAGGAACCGGCTCGCGCCCGCGTTCTTTCCAAACCGCTCCGCCACGCGCGTGAGCACGAGCCGGTCGCGGGCGCGTGTCATCCCGACGTACAGCAAGCGCCGCGCTTCTTCGATCTCGTGTTCGAGGTTGTCGACGGTCTCCCGGTAGCCCGGGAGTTGGTAGTCCTCCGCGCCCACGACGTAGACGCGCGAGAACTCGAGCCCCTTGGTCGAATGCAGCGTCAACAGCGTGACGCGGTTGCGCGCGACCTCGGCGCCACCGGAGGTTGATGACAAGGCCACGCGTTCCAGCAGTCGATCGATTTGTTGGGCGACGGTGAGGTCGGGGTCGTTGTCCATGAGCGCATGCAGCCGTGCCAGTGCCGCGGGGTAACGCTCGGCGGGGTCAGGCTCCGCGGCCAGCTTGGCCCGCAGTCCCTGTCCACCGAGCAGCTCGATGACGTCTTCGACGGGCGGCGCCTCTGCTCGCGTGTCTTCTCGCTGCGTCTCGTAGAACTCGAGCGCATCGCTGTAGCGGCCTAGCGTGTAGTAGCGAGCGCGGTCGAACAGCATGTCCCACTCACCACGCCCGACGCCCCGCTCGCCCTCCAACGCCATACCCAACGCCAGGTAATCCAGCAGGTTGACCAGCAGGGACTTCCGGGCGCGGACTACGCGTTGCTTCTCGAGTACCTGGTAGATCTTGGCAAGCGTGACCGCGTCGTCCAGCGCGTGGTGTGCCCGGCCCACGTCGATCCCGAGCCGCGCCGCGACATTCTCCTGGCTGCCGCTCTCGCGCGACAACGACCGCACGAGGGGCAGCGTGTCGTAGAAGACGAGCTTGTCCACGCCTTCGCGCCCCGCCGCGAGCCGGCGCAGCACGGGGATGTCGAAATGCTGACCGTTGTGCGCGATGAGGATGTCGTCTCCCACGAATGCGCGGAACCGTGGCAATACCTCGGCGAACGACGGTGCGTCCTTCACGTCGGCGTCGGTGTAGCCATGCGCCTTCTTCGTGGCCTCGGCCGCAATCGCCTGGTAGGGATTGACCATCGTGTGAAACCGATCGGCGATCTCGCCGTTCACCACGCGCACGGCACCGATCTCGACGACCCCGCACGTCGCGACGTCCTTGTCCGTCGTCTCGAAGTCGAACGTGACGTAGCGCGGGAGGGGAGCGCTCTCTGCGGCGTGCAGGACCTGCAACGCCTTGAACAAGGTCAGCGCAAGGCCGTTCGCACCTCCATCCGTCCGTCGCAACACCTCGGCTGACCCCGGGGCGGCGACCGAGGGCAGATTCCTCATCCCTGCCGCCACGAGCATCCCCCTGAGCGCGATCTCGAGCCCCCCCTGCGGCTCGATGATAATCGGCCGGTCGTCCGCGAGTGCCTGCTCGAGCCGCTTGGCGAGCGGGACGGCGCCTGGGAACTCGAGCGGGTCGGTCAGCTCATCGTGCCGCTCCTCGAGCACGTTGCGATAGAGGCCGACGCTCTGC
>DATHDT010000393.1:0-7925 GCA_035318905.1 Gemmatimonadales bacterium
GACGGTCCGTGGCCCGCGTTCCCGGCCGACCTGATGTCGATCGCGATCGTCGTCGCGTCGCAATGCGAGGGGCTGCTGCTCGTATTCGAGAAGCTGTTCGAGTCGCGGCTTTTCTTCGTGGACAAACTGATCGGCATGGGCGCGCGCATCGTGCTGTGCGACCCGCACCGGGCGGTGATTTCGGGTCCCTCGCCCTTGCGCGGGCAAGTGGTCGAAAGCCCCGACATCCGCGCCGGGATGGCGATGCTCCTCGCGGCGCTCGCGGCGCAAGGCGATTCCGTCATCCACAACATCGGGCAGATCGAGCGCGGCTACGAGCGCATCGACGAACGGCTGCGCGCCTTGGGAGCTCAGATTGAGCGTCGCGACGACGCCCGTTAAGAGCCTCGCCGAATCGTCCATCGGCGACGCGGCGGTTCCCCGCATGGAGCTTTCGGCGTGGGCCGAGCGCTACGGTTTGGTCGCGGGGATCACGACGCGCGGCGTGGGTGCCGCCCCGTTCAGTCTCGGCTTGTGGAGCGACGAACCGGTGGGTCACGTGTTCACCCGCTGGCGTGCCTTGCGCGCGGCCTTCGCCGCCCGGTTTCCGACGCTTGTCCTCAGCCATCAAGTCCACGGCAACGTGGTCCAATGGCACGAGAGCCTCCCTGAGGGGTGGCTGGTGCTCGATGGATTCGACGGCCACGCGACCAACCAGCAGGGCACCCTGCTCACGGTCACCGTCGCCGACTGCATCCCGGTGTACCTCGCCGTGCCGCAGAAGGGCGCGATTGCTTTACTGCACGCCGGCTGGCGCGGCGCCGCGTCCGGCGTGTTGGGGCGGGGCGTCGAGCTCCTCAAGTGGCGTGGCTTCGCCAAGAGCACCGATATCGTAATGCATTGTGGTGTAGGAATTTGCGGTGTGTGTTATGAAGTAGGTTCTGAAGTCGCGACGTGCTTCGGGTTGCCCGAGAGCGCGACGCCCGTGCCCCTCGACCTCCGCGCGATTCTGGCCCGGCAAGCCCATGAGCTGGGCATCGAGCAGGTCACGATCTCGCCCGCGTGCAGCGCGCACAACCGTGACCGGTTTTTCTCGCACCGCGCCTCGGGTGGACGCGACGGGCGGATGGTCGCCTATCTCGGTCGGCCTAAAACTTGACACCACCATAGCCCCGGCTACATTCCGGTCTGCAGCGGGCGAAGTTCGGCCCGCGCTTTTTTTTCTATGCTTTCCGACACCCTGATCGAGGCCTTCCGAACCCGGCTCGAAGTCCTGGGGTTCGACCTGGCCGACCTTCGCATTGGCGGCACGCCGAACCGGCTGCTGGTCCAAGTCCGCATCGACAAGCCTCCCCCCGCCGTTGGGGGGGTGACGGTGGATGACTGTGCCACCGCCAGCCGGGCCCTCGAGGCTTGGCTCGATGGCGGCGGTCCCCTGGGAAACCGCTACGTGCTCGAGGTGTCGAGCCCCGGGATCGACAGGCCGGTCCGCTGGCACCGGCACTGGACCCGGTTTGTGGGTCGCGACGTCAACGTGCGGCTGGCAGGGTTGGGCCGAGTGAAGGCGCGCATTATCGCGGTTCCGACCGCGGAGACCGTAGTGCTCGAGCCTGAGGGGAGACCGGCGCAGGAATACCGGATGATCGACGCCAAAGAAGCTCGACTGATGGAAGACTGAGGACTGAATGGCGAATACACCAGACGTCGTTTCGGCAATCAAAGAACTGACCAGCACGAAGCAACTGGAGCGCAGCGAGCTGATCGACCTGCTCAAGGACGGTCTGCACGCCGCGCTCGTGAAGCGCTATGGGCCGAATGTACGGTCCGAGATCGGGATCGACGAGATGAAGGGGTCGATCCGCATCGTCGTACTCAAGACGGTCGTCGAGGCCGTCGAGGACCCGGGCACCCAGATCGCCCTCGAAGAGGCGCGGTTCGAGGATCCCGAATTCCAGCCCGGCGACGTGCTGGAGGAAGAGGTCCCGTTCGACCAGTTCGGCCGGACCGCCGTGCAGGCGGCCAAGCAGCGCATCATCCAGCGCGTCCGTGAGGGCGAGCGGACGCGGATCCGGGAAGAGTTCTCGGACAAAGTCGGCGACCTGCTCTCGGGCGAAGTGCAGCAGATCGAGCGCGGCAAGATCGTGGTGATGCTCAACAAGTTTCGCGAAGCGGAAGCGATCATCCCGTACCGCGACCAGAACCACCGCGAGCATTTCCACCAGGGCGACACGATTCGCGCCGTCTTGAAGCGGATCGAAGAGACGCCTAAGGGCCCGCGCCTCATCCTGTCGCGCGCCGATCCGCTGTTCGTGAAGGCGCTCTTCAAGCTCGAGGTGCCGGAGATCCAGCAGCAGATCGTGGACATCCGCGCCACCGCCCGCGAAGCCGGCAGCCGAACCAAGATCGCCGTCTCCTCGCGCGACGACGGGATCGATCCCGTGGGCGCCTGCGTCGGGCTCAAGGGCTCGCGCGTCCAGGCCGTCGTGAACGAGCTGAACGGCGAGCGCATCGACATCGTGCCCTGGTCGTCCGATCCCGAGCGGTTCGCCAAACTGTCGCTCGCGCCGGCGCGCGTCGCGCGGGTCTTCTCCGACCCCGACACCAAGACGATCCAAGCGATCGTAGACGAGGACCAGTTGTCCCTCGCCATCGGCCGGAACGGGCAGAACGTGCGCCTCGCCTCCGAGCTGACCGGCTGGAAGATCGATCTGTACTCGAGCCGTGAGTGGCTCGAGCGCGGTGGTGAGGGCCCGCTGTTCGCGCCGCTGCCGGCCGCCGAGAAGGGCGTGACCGATGTGGCGCTGACGGAGATGAAGGGGTTGCCGCCGGAGCTCGTGTCGGTGCTCGAGCAGGCGGGCAAGAAGACGCTGCAAGACATCCTCGATTTGGAGCGCGAGGAGGTCGACCAGTTGCCGGGGATGACGCCCGATATCGCCGACAAGCTGATGGCGTTCCTCAATGAGATGACCGAGGACGGCGGCGACGAGGAGCCCGAGCCGCCGCCCCCGTCCCCCCCCGAGCCGAAAGCCGCGTGACGGAGCGCGTGACCCGGCTCCTGGGCCTGGGACTCAAGGCGGGGCGGGTGGTGATCGGGGTGTCGGGAGTGCGGTCGGGGTTGCAGCGAGGAGAATTCGCTTGTGTGGTGCTCGCGTCGGATGCCGGCGAGCGCACGCACGAGAAAGTGACGCGGTTGGCGAAGGCGAAGGGCGTGCCCTTGATCACGGGGCCGCAGGCGGACGACCTGGGCGCAAAGCTCGGCCGGCCGCCGGTGCAGGCGGTCGGAGTTCGAGATCCCGCCCTGGCGCGTGGACTGATAGCCGATAGCCGGTAGCCGTTTTTTTTGGAGGAGTGAGTGGCGAACACGCGGATTCATGACCTGGCAGCCGAGTTTGGCATCTCCAGCGAGCAGCTGATGGCTATGCTCAAGGAGATGGACATCTTCGTGCGCAGTCACCTGACGCCTCTCAAGGACGAGCAGGTGGCATTAGTACGCGCGCGCTGGGAGCGCGAGAAGCGCAAACTGAAGGAACCGGCCGCGCCGCCCAAGCGGCGGCGCACCGCGAAGGCCGCCGAGCCGCCACCGGCCCCCGTCGCCGTCGAGGCGCGGCCGATGCGCCGCCGGCGCACCGCCGCCGAGGTCGCCGCGGCCGATGCCGTCGCCGCCGAAGTGGCTGCCGCCGCTGCCGTGGAAGCCGAGCAGGCGCGCCTCGCCCTCGAAGCCGCTGCCCGTCAACAGGAGGAGGAGCGCCCCGCCGCCTCGCTTGAAGAGCGAGCCGCCGCGCTCTTCAAGGACCTCGCGCCTGGCGAGCGGTCGGACGTCGCCGTCGAGACGGCTCCGCCGCCCGCGGCGATGAACCCGTTCTCGTCGGCACCGACGTCGGTCGCTCCGTCAGCGCCCCCCCCGCCGCGGCCCTTCATTCCGACGCCCGTGCGTCCCCGTCCCGTGGCGAGTGCTACGCCGTCGGGCCCGGTGCCGCCGCGCCCCGTGGCGTCGGCCGCCCCCGGCGCGATGCCGCTCGATGACCGCCGCCGCGATAAGGGTGGCAAGAAGCGGAAAAAGGGCAAGAAGTCGATGGTCGATCAGGAAGCGGTGGCGCAGAACATCTCGCGCACAATGGCGACCATCAAGGGCCCCGTGGGCCGCAAGGGCGTGCACCGTCGCGAAGAGGGGCCGAGCTTCCGCGAGGTCCAGGAAGAGAAGCGACGCGAGGAGAAGGAGCGCGAGAAGACGCTGGTGCGCGTGACGGAGTTCATCACCGTCTCGGAGCTCGCCAACATCCTCAAGGTGCCGCCGACCCAGATCGTCACCCTTGCCTTCAAGGAAATGGGGCAGATGGTGACGATCAACCAGCGGCTCGACTTCGACATGATCGAGCTGATCGCGTCGTCATTCGGTTTCCAGGCGGCCAAGGAGGAAGGCTACTCCACCGCAGAGACCGTGCAGACGACGGACGCGGCCGAAACCCTGAAGCCACGGCCGCCCGTGGTCACCATCATGGGTCACGTCGACCACGGCAAGACGTCGCTGCTCGACTACGTCCGCAAGACCAACGTCGTCGCCGGTGAGGCGGGCGGCATCACGCAGCATATCGGCGCCTACCAGGTCACGCTGAAGGACGGCCGGCAGATCACATTCCTCGACACACCGGGCCACGAGGCCTTCACCGCGATGCGCGCCCGCGGCGCCCAGGTGACCGACATCGTCGTGCTGGTCGTCGCCGCGGATGACGCGATCATGCCGCAGACGATCGAAGCCATCTCGCACGCCAAGAACGCGGGCGTGCCGCTCGTCGTCGCGGTGAACAAGATCGACCTGCCCACGGCGAACGTGCAGAAGGTGAAACAAGACCTGCTCGCGCACGGCGTGGTGATGGAGGAGTTCGGCGGTACCACGCTCGGCACCGCCATCTCGGCGAAGAAGGGGACGGGGATCGACGCGCTGCTCGATCAGATCCTGCTCCAGGCGGAGCTGCTCGATCGCAAGGCAAACCCGGACCGCCGCGCGTCGGGGACGGTGCTCGAAGCGTCGCTCGATCCGGGGAAGGGCGCCCTCGCGACGATCCTCGTGCAAAACGGGACGTTGCATGTCGGCGACGACTTCATCTGCGGTCAGTACTCGGGCCGCGTCCGGGCCATGTACGACGAGCGCGGCGGGCCGCTGACGGCGGCCGGGCCGTCCACGCCTGTTCAGATTCTCGGCTTCGAGGGTGTCCCCGAAGCGGGCGACACGTTCCTCGCGATGGCCGATGCGTCGGAAGCGCGCGACATCGCGCAGAAGCGCCAGCGCCTCGAGCGCGAAGCGCAGCATCGCCGCTCGGGCCGCGTGAAGACCCTCGAGGACTTCATGGCCGAGCGGGCGGAGGGAGGCGCTGCCAGCCTGCGGATCATCATCAAGGCCGACCAGGGCGGTCCCGCCGAGGCGCTGGCCGACGCGCTCGCCCAGCTGTCAACGACGGAAGTGAAGGTCGAGGTCGTGCACCGCGGCGTCGGCGCGATCACCGAGTCCGACGTGCTACTCGCCAAGGCCTCGGGTGCGATCATCATCGGCTTCCACGTCCGGCCCGCCTCCAACGCCCGCGCCGCGGCCGATCGCGAGCGGGTGGAGATCCGGACCTACCGCGTCATCTACGAGGCCGTCGACGAAGTGAAGTCGGCGATGGGAGGCCTCCTGGCTCCCGAGAAGAAGGAAGTGGTGCTCGGGGAGGCCGAGATCCGCCAGCTCTTCAAGATCGCGAAGGTCGGCACGATCGGCGGCAGCTTCGTGCGCAGTGGCGTGATTCCGCGCGCCGGCCGCGTCCGCGTGATCCGCGACGGTGTCGAGGTGTACGACGGGACCCTGTCGTCGCTGAAGCGGTTCAAGGAGGACGTGCGGGAAGTGCGCGAGGGCTTCGAGTGCGGCATCGGGGTCGAGAACTTCAACGACATCAAGGTCAGCGACCTGGTCGAGGCCTATCGGATCGAGGAGGTCGCCCGGGTTCTCGGCGCCTGAGGCGCTCCCCCCGTGATCGTTGGCGTGATCGTGTGGGAGTTGCATCTCATGGCGAGTCAGTCGCTCAAGGACAAGCGCGCGGTGTTGAAGAGTCTCAAGGATCGGCTGCACCAGCGCTTCAACGTCTCAGTGGCGGAGACGGCGCATCAGGATCTGTGGCAGCGGGCCGAAGTCACCGCGGCCGTAGTGAGCACCGACCGGCGCCACGCCGAGAGCGTCCTGCGCGAGGCCGACCGCCTGGTCGCCGGCGCGGACGGCGCCCGGATCGTGGACACGAGCACGAGCTATCTCTGACATGAAGCGTCCAAGCCATCGCCCCGAGCGTGTGGGGGAGCTGATCCGGCAGACGGTGGGCGCGTTCCTCACGGGGGACGTGCGCGATCCGCGCATCGGGTTCGTCACGGTCACCGGCGTCGAGGTGTCGCCGGACCTGTCGCATGCGAACGTGCGCGTCAGCGTCATGGGTACCGATGAGGAGAAGGCGAAAAGTCTGGAGGGCCTGGCGAGTGCGGCGCGCTATATGCGCGCGCAGCTGTCGCAGGAGCTGCGCCTGCGCACCAGCCCGGAACTCCATTTCCACCTGGATCGGGGCCTCGAGCACGCACAGCGTATCGATCGGGTGTTGCGTGTCCTCAAGGAGCACAAGGAGTCGGACGACTGACCGGCGGTTTCCTCCTCGTCGCGAAGCCGGTGGGTCCCACGTCGCACGACGTGGTCGACATCGTCCGGCGGGCCCTGGGAGAAGAACGGGTCGGACATCTCGGCACCCTCGATCCCTTTGCCGAGGGTCTGTTGGTGGTGGTGGTCGGACGGGCGACGCGGTTGGCGACGTTCGCCGCCGGTTGGACCAAGAGGTACGACGGCGTCATTCGACTCGGCATCACGACAGACACCGATGATGCGACGGGCACCGTGCTGAAGACAGAAGCGGTGGAGGTTACAGCGCAGCAGCTGGGCGCCGCACTGGGGCAGTTCCGCGGTGGGTACGAGCAGCGCCCCCCCGCCTACTCGGCAGTGAAGATCGCGGGAGAGCGCGCGTACCGCCGGGCGCGGCGCGGCGAAGTCGTGGAGCCGGCGGCGCGTCGCGTCGAAATCGAGTCGCTCGAGCTGGTGCAGTACGCGGCGCCCGACGTGACATTCCGCGCCACCGTCGGCGGCGGGACGTATCTCCGCAGTCTGGCACGGGACGTCGGTGCCGCGTTGGGGTGCGGCGGGCATCTCGTCAGTCTTCGTCGCACGGCGGTAGGGCCTTTTCGGCTCGACGCGGCGGTGGCGCCGGACGCAGTGACGCTCGAGCACGTCCGCGATCCGGCCGCACTCGTCGCAGACCTGATGCGTCGAGAGGTGACGTTGACTGAACGGGACGCGGTCGTGCACGGTCGCCCGATCGCGCGAGACCCGACAGCGGATAGCCGGGAGCCGGTAGCGCTTTTTTCGGGCTCCGAGCTCCTCGCGGTCGCCGAGGTTGAAGGCGAGCAGTTGAAACCCCGCGTGGTGGTGACGGACGCATGATCGGCGCGGTCGTCACGGTCGGAACGTTCGACGGCTTGCACCGCGGTCACCAGCAAGTGTTGGCCGAGGTGGTGGGCCGGGCGAGGGCGGGTGGACTGACGAGCGTGCTGGTGTTGTGCGACCCGCACCCGCTCGAGGTGGTCAACCCGGCCGCGGCACCGAAGCTGTTGACGTTGGCCGAGGAGAAGCAGGAGCTGCTCGCCGGGGTAGGGCTCGAGCGCGTGGCGGTGCTGCCGTTCACGCGCGAAGTGGCGCAACTGAGCCCCGAGGAGTTCATCCGGCGCCTCCGCGGCGAGCACGCGTTGCAGCAGTTGGTGCTCGGGTACGATCACGCCTTTGGGCGGGGCCGCTCGGGCGACGAAGCCCTGGTACGGCGACTCGGGGCGGCGGAGGGGTTCGACGTTGCGGTTGTGGACGCCGTCCGGGAGAACGGGCAGCCGATCTC
>DATHDT010000394.1:0-2241 GCA_035318905.1 Gemmatimonadales bacterium
CAGCAACCCTTCGCCGCGCAGCAGCGCGCGCAGGCCCTGCACCCAGCCGCGCCAGGAGAGCTGCGCGATTATTACTGTGATGAGGGCGACGGTCACGCCGAGGCCCAGGAAGAAGTAGAAGATGTACTTGCGCGTCTCCTCGCTGCGCCGCGCCACGAAGCTCATGTCGTGGACCAGCACCAGATTGCCGAGGCGCGTGTCGCCGTTCCGCAGCGGTCGCACCGACACGAGGATGGGACCCTTGGGGCTGTCGAGCAGGTGGCCCGAGCTGCCGGCGAAGCGCTGCAAGTCGGCGCAGGAGACGTCTGCGGGGAGTGTCGGTGTCGCAACCGCGTCGCCCGTGGTCGCCGGGCAGTAGCCGACAGCGAAGAGGCGCTCATCTTCGGTGATCCGCGTGAAGTACTGGAGCAGGCGTTCGCGATTGCCCCCCTGCACGAGGTCCTGGACGCGGTCCTGGACGGTATTCGCGACGAGCGTGGCGCGGATGTCGAGATCGCGCACGAACCACCGCAGCGTCAGCTTGTCGACGAGCGGCACCACCGCGTAGCCGAGGGCGGCGAGCGCGAGCAGCAGTGGAATCACGAATCGCAGGGATAGTCGCATGCGCTATATTGTTCCCGATGCGCCGCGTCTTGTTCCTCACGACTTTGCTTCTGGCTGTCGCCTCGCTCGCGTTGGCCCACGATCTCTTCCTGAAGCTCGACACGTATTTCCTCGAACCTCACGTGCGCGTGCGGGTTACGGCGATCAACGGGACGTTCACGAAGAGCGAAGGCTACGTGATGCCCGATCGACTTGCCGACGTCAGCCTGGTGGCAGGGACGAGAACGCGCCTGCGCGCGGCCGACGTGTGGAGTCGCGGGCCCGACAGCACCAGCGTGCTGTCGTTGGCGTTGGGGGATGCGGGGACGTACGTCGTCGGCGTGTCGGTGCGGCCGCGTGAGCTGGCGCTCGCGGCGGACGACTTCAACGCCTATCTAAAGGAAGACGGGCTCCCCGACATCCTCGAGGCGCGCCGCGTGGCGAACGAGCTGGGGAAGGGCGCGCGCGAGCGCTACTCGAAGCATGTCAAAGCGATCTTCCAGGTGGGCGAGGCGCGCACCCTCGACTTCGCCTTTGTACTCGGCTACCCGGCGGAGATCGTGCCGCTCGGGAATCCGTACGCCACCAGTCGCAACCCGTCGCTGCGCGTGCGCTGCTTGGTAGACGGCAAGCCAGTGCCGAACCAGGTCGTCTTGTGGGGCGGCCCCGCCGCGGAACGACAGACGAGGACCGACTCGGCCGGCGTGGCAGAGGTCGCGCTCGACGCGCCCGGCAGATGGTACGTCAAGTTCGTCCACATGGAACGCGCCAATCGGGCGGGGCTCGACTACGAATCGAAGTGGGCGACGCTGACGTTCGAAACGCGCTGATCTGATGTTGTCGTTACTGCTCGTTCTTGTCGCCCAACATCCGGGCCACGAGATGCCCATGCCGATGCCCATGGCCGGCGTGCTCGGCATCCCCGACGCTCGCGCCGGATCCGGCACCGCCTGGCTCCCCGATTCCTCACAGATGCACGCGGCGCATTTCAGCGCCGGCAAGTGGACCTTGATGATCCACGGCATCGTCGCGCCGTTGTACGACATGCAAGGCGGTCCGCGCGGCGACGATCAGTTCAGCGTGATCAACTGGGGCATGCTCACGGCGCGCCGGCCACTCGGCGGCGGACAGGTCGCCCTGCGCGTGATGGCAAGCGCCGATCCGTGGACCGTCGGTCCTCGCGGGTATCCGCTGCTGCTGCAATCGGGAGAGAGCTACAAAGGCGCCCCGCTCGTCGATCGCCAACATCCGCACGATCTGTGGATCGAGCTGGCGGCCTTGTGGGAGCGTCCCGTTGGACTCCTCGGGGCGAATCTCGCGGCGTCACTCTACGCGGCGGCAGTCGGCGAGCCCGCCGTTGGACCGCCCGCGTTCCAGCACCGTCCCTCCGCGCAGAGCGATCCGTTCGCGCCCCTGGGCCACCATTGGCAGGACGCGACGCACACGACGTATGGCACGGTGACCGCCGGGATCTTCAGTCGCGCGCTGAAAGTCGAGGGGTCCGCGTTCAACGGGCGCGAGCCCGATGGGCAGCGCACCGATTTCGATTTTCGCAAGATCGACTCGTACAGCGTCCGCGTCGCCGCCAACCCCGGTGGACGCTGGAGCCTGTCCGCGTGGTACGCCTATCTCGACTCTCCCGAAGAGCTGCACCCGGAC
>DATHDT010000395.1:0-2724 GCA_035318905.1 Gemmatimonadales bacterium
ACGGGATGATCGTGCAGGCGCGCGTCGTCGCGCGCGGCACCGTCGACGCCGTGCTCGCGTTGCCCGGCGTCGCCGACCGCGGCGACATGGTGCTGCACAATCACCCGAGCGGCGTGCTCGATCCGTCCGGCGCCGATCTCGCGGTGGCCGCGCGGCTGCACGACGGCGGCGTGGGGTTCGGCATCGTCGACAACGCCGTTACGGCCTTGTACGTCGTGGTCGAGTGCCCGCGGGCGCGCAGCGTCACGCGCCTCGACTCGGTCGCGATCGCGGAGCTCCTCTCGGAGACGGGCCCCGTCGCTCGGACCCTCGGGGGTACGACGTTCGAAGACCGCCCCGGCCAGCGCGACATGGCCGCCTACGCGGCCGACGTCTACAACGACGGCGGCATCGCGCTGCTGGAAGCGGGCACGGGCGTGGGAAAGTCGTTCGCCTACCTGGTCCCCGCGCTCGAGTGGGCCCGGATCAACGGCGAGCGGACGATTGTCTCGACCAACACGATCAACTTGCAGGAGCAGCTCGTCGGCAAGGATCTCCCCATCCTCGCGCGCGCCCTCTCGGCCGGGGACCGCCCCGTCACGTTCGCGTTGCTCAAAGGGTGGCGGAACTATCTCTGTCTCGCTCGGCTCGACCAGGCGCGCGCGGGGCAGGACTCGCTCTTCGCCGAGGGACGCGGCGCCGAGCTCGAAACGCTGGCGGGATGGGCGGCGCGCACCAGCGACGGGAGCCTCGCCGATCTCGCCGAGGAGCCGTCGCCCGACGTGTGGGACGCGGTGGCCGCGGAGTCGGATCTGTGCACGCGGCTCAAGTGCCCGCACTTCGACCACTGCTTCCTCTTCCAGGCGCGGCGTCAGGCCGCCGAGGCCGATGTGGTCGTTGTGAACCACCACCTGCTCGCCTCGGACCTCGCGGTGCGCATCGCGTCGGACAACTGGCAGGAGGCGGCCGTCCTGCCGCCGTATCGCCGGCTGGTGATCGACGAGGCGCACCACCTCGAGGACGTCGCGGCCCAGCACCTGGGATCGCAGGTGAGCATGCTCGGTGTGCAGCGCCTGCTCGGGCGCCTCGAGCGCAACGGCCGCGGCCTCTTGCCCACGCTCGCCGCGGAGCTCGCGACGCACGATGACCTGCTCACGGCGGCGAGCCGCGATCTCCTGACGCAGAGCCTGCTCGACGCCCTCGTCGCCGCGCGTCGCGGATCTGAGGAGCTGTTCGGCCGTCTGTCGCGGCGGCTCGAGACGGAGCCGGGGACGGCGCCCGTGTTGCGCCTCACCGATTCGTTCGCCGGGGATGCCGTGTGGCCCGAAGGCCTGACCGTCGCGCTCGAGAACCTGCTGATCGCGTTCGGCCGGTTGCGCGACGGTGTGGAAACGATTGCCGACCGGCTCTCGCTCGACGATCCCGCCGAGCCGCGCGCGCAGCTCGTCGGTGAGCTGCGGGGCGTCGTGCGTCGGCTCGATAGCGCCGCCGAGGCGCTCAAGGCCGCACTGCAACCGCCGCCGGGCTCGTCGACGGCGGCGGTGCGTTGGCTCGAGCGGCGCGGCCGCAAGACGCCGAACCTCACGCTCGCGGCGGTGCCCCTCGATCTCGCGCCCGTGCTCAAGGACGCGCTCTTCGACCGCGTCGAGACGGCAGTGCTGACGAGCGCGACGCTGGCGGCCGGGGGCGAGTTCACGTTCCTCGAGGAGCGGCTCGGCCTCTCGCTGCCGCCGTCGCGCGTCGTCATCCGCGAGATTCTGCCCTCGCCCTTCGATTTCCCGTCGCAATGCATCTTCGGCATTCCGACCGACATCCCCGAGCCGCGCGACGACGAGGCGGGCCACGACGCGAGTGTCGCCCGCATTCTCGTGGAGATGGCGCACGCGTCGGACGGCGGCATCTTCGCGCTGTTCACGAGTCACGGGGCTCTTCGGCGCACCGCTGACGCGGTGCGTGGGCGGCTCGGAGGCCGCTGGCCGCTGCTGGTGCAGGGCGATGGGCAGCGCGATCAGCTGCTGCGGCGCTTTCGCGAGGCCGGTTCCGCCATCCTGCTCGGCACCGATTCATTCTGGGAAGGTGTCGACGTCCCCGGTCGCGCCCTCCGCGTCCTGATCCTCGCCAAGCTGCCGTTCAAGGTGCCGAGCGACCCGTTAACAGCGGCGCGGTTGGAGCGTCTCAGCGACGCGGGCGTCGACGGCTTCACGCACTATCTGGTCCCGCACGCCGCGCTCAAACTGAAACAGGGATTCGGCCGATTGATCCGCAGCAAGACCGATGTGGGCGCCGTAATCCTCTTGGACCGCCGCGTCGTTACCAAACGCTACGGCGAGATGATTTTGGAGGGTCTCCCGCCCGCGTCGAAGGCGATCGGCAATTGGACGGACGTGCGGCGGGTGGTCGAGGAGTTCTTCGCGCAGCACGGCATCGGCGCACCGGTGTACTAACGGGATTCCCCAAGTTCAGACCGAGGAGACAGATGATGCGAAGCGTGACGCTGGCGCTGGTGGCCTTCGGAGCCTTTGGACTCGGATGCGCGCCGGCGACGATGGGGCAGGGAGGCGGGCGGGCCTCAATGGCTTCACCCACGCCGTGCGCGTCGGCCAGATGGTCTACGTCTCGGGGGAAGTTGCCCTCGACAGCATGGGGAATCTCGTTGGCCCAGGTGATCTCGCCGCGCAGGCCCGTCAGGCGTTCGCCAACCTCGAATTCGTGCTCGACCTCGCCGGCGTGTCGCCCAGCGACGTG
>DATHDT010000396.1:0-2344 GCA_035318905.1 Gemmatimonadales bacterium
CGAGCCCGCCGTCATCTGGCCGTACATGATCAGGCCGCGGCGCTCCAAGTCGCGGAACACATCCCAGGTCGCGAAGCGGCCGACGAGGTTGGCATTGGCAATGAGCACGCGCGGCGCGTCGGCATGCGTGCGGAACACGCCGACCGGCTTCCCGGACTGGACCAGCAGCGTTTCGTCGTCGCCCAGCGTTTGCAGGGTTCGGCAGATCGCGTGGTAGGAGGGCCAGTCGCGCGCGGCTTTTCCGGTCCCGCCGTACACGACCAGATCATCGGGCCGCTCGGCGACGTCGGGATCGAGGTTGTTCATCAACATCCGCAAGGCCGCTTCCTGGATCCAGCCCTTGCAGGACTTGGTCGTGCCGCGGGCGGCTCGAATCACGCGGCCTCCGGCTCGAACTTCCCCTCGCGAATGCCCGTGGCGATGCGTTCGATGTCCGCCGTCAGCGGTCGGTCGGTCGTGAGCGCCGCGGCCTCCCGCCGCACGGCCGCATGCAAGCGCGCGACGCCGCGCGCCGGCGTGAGCGGCAGGAGATACTCGAGACCCTGCGCGCCCGCGAGGAGCTCGATCGCCACGATCCGCTCGGCGTTGGCGAGTATGCGCCCCGCTTTCCAGGCGGCCGTCATGCCCATCGGCACGACGTCCTCCTGGTTCCCCTCCGTGGGAATCGACTGGACGCTCGCCGGGGTTGCCAGCACGCGGCAGTCGGCGACGAGGGCCGCCGCGGCGATCTGCGGTGTCATGAACCCCGATTCGAGGCCGGGGTCGCGGGCGAGGAACGCGGGCAGGCCCGACGAGAGATCGGGATTGACGACGCGCTCGAGGCGCCGCTCGGCGATCCCGGCGAGCGTCGTCAGGACGATGGCGATGACGTCGAGCGCCAGCGCGATGGGCTGGCCGTGGAAGTTGCCTCCCGAGACCACGTCGTCGCCGAACACCAGGGGATTGTCGGTGGCGGCGTTGAGCTCCGTCGTGACGAGCCGCTCAGCGAACGCCAGACCCTCGCCGACGGCGCCCAGCACCTGCGGCGTGCAGCGGATCGAATACGCGTCCTGCACTCTGGGGTCGTCTTCCCGGTGTGATTCGCGGATGGCGCTGTCGGTGAGTAGGCCACGTAGCAGCGCGGCGGAGCGCTGCTGCCATTCGTGCGGACGCGCATCGTGAATGCGCGCCTCGAACGGGTCCGGTGATCCCCGCACGGCCTCGAGGCTCATCGCGGCGGCGCCGTGCGCTGCGCGCCACAACGTCCAGGCGTCGTGCACAAGCAGCGCCGCGATTCCCGTTTGCGCCTGCGTGCCGTTGACGAAGGCCAACCCTTCTTTGGCCTCGAGCGTGATGGGCCGCGGCACTTTCACGTCGCCCTCGCCGATCATCGCGAGCGCCAGATGCGCCAGCGGGGCGAGGTCTCCCGACGCGCCCACGCTGCCCTGCGACGGCACCGTCGGGTGGATCTTGCTGTTGAGCATTTCGACGATCAGCTCGGGCAGCGCCGGCCGCACGCCGCTCGTCCCACGAACGAGCACATTGGCGCGCAGCAGCATCATGGCGCGCACGGCCTCCGCGGGCAGCGGGTCGCCGACGCCTGACGCGTGACTGCGGATGAGATTGAGCTGCAGCTGGCGCGCCTGGTCGGGCGGGATGCGCACGTGCGCGAGTTTCCCGAAACCTGTATTGACGCCGTAAATGGTTTGGCCACTGTCGATCGCGGCTTCGACGGCGCGGCGAGAAGCGACGACGCCTTTTAGGGCCTTGGGGTCGAGAGAAACGGGGGCGCCACCGCGCGCGACGGCGACGACGTCGGCAATGGAGAGGAAATGGCCGTCGAGTGTGATGGTTCCAAGCATGGAGGTACAAGGTAGACGCCTAGACGCCAAGACGCCAAGTGGTTGCCAGCTTCCAGCTTGCAGCTGACAACCACTTGGCGTCCAGGCAACTTGGCGTCTGGTCTGGCTACTCCGAACCTCTCACCTGGAAGCCCGTCGAGAGCGAGGTACTCAGCCCGCCACGCCGGATCAGTTCCGGGTTCCCAATATCCGTCTGGAAGCTCCAGTCGAAGATCAGATAATCCCGCCCCACATGGGTGACTCGAAGCGCCCCGTAGCGCAGCGTCGTGCCTTCGGCGATCTCGAAGACGTACGCATAGCCGGGCACCGCCTGAATCATGTTGCTCGAGTAACCAGTCGCCGGCGCGAAGTCGATGTCGGTCAGGTCGGCCACGGGGGTGTTGGCGTACAGCCGCATCCGCGTCCCCGAGAACTCGGGCTGAATCCACAGCGTGGAGTCGGTCGGGTCGCGGTAGATCCAGAAGTCGATGTCGGTGCGGTTGCCGTTGACGACGAGCCCGAGC
>DATHDT010000397.1:0-9195 GCA_035318905.1 Gemmatimonadales bacterium
GACTGCTTTCTATGCTACGCCAGTCTCCGGGGGCCGGGAAGGGCGCGCGCCGGCAACTCGGCCAGAATCATACCGGCCACAATCAACCCGGCCCCAGTCCACTGCATTATCGACAACCGCTCGCCGAACCACAGCCACGACGCGATCGTCGCGAACACCGGCTCGAAACACAGCAGCAAAGCCGCCCGCGCCGATGACATTTCGCGTTGCGCCCGCATCTGCCACACGAGCGCCGCAGCGGTGGCGACAACACCGGTATAGATGAGGGCGGCGCCGAGCGCCAAGGACCACTCGACCCGGATCGGCTCGAGCAGCGCCGCCGCGATGGCGGCACCGACCGTCGTCCCGGCCAGCTGGAGCCACACCAACCGGCGCGCGTCGTGCCGCCGGGACAATTCCGTGACCGCGACGATATGGCCGGCGAACACGAACGCCGTGATCAGGGTCCAGAGGTCGCCGCGGTTCAAGCCCCCTGCGCCGGGCGCGGTGAGAAGATAGATCCCGACGCCGGCAATGCCGACGGCTACCGCCACCCACCAACGCAGCCGTTGCCGGAGAACCGTGAAGGCGACGACGGGCGCCAGCACCGACGAAATCGCCACGATGAACGCCGACCGAGCGGGCGTCGTGTATTGCAGGCCCACGGCCTGTGTGGCAAAGCCACTTGCGAGCAGGAGCGTCAACACCAGCCCACCGCGTAGCTCGGACGCGGACCACGATCCGCGGAAGCTGACGAGCGGAGCGAGCGCCAGCGTGGCGATCGCGAACCGCATGCTCAAAAACGCCAGCGGCGAACTCGCCGCCAGCGCGCTCTTCACGACGACGAAGCTGATGCCCCAGACGGCCGTCGCGGCGACGATGAGTCCATCCGCGCGCCGGGACGTCACGCCAACCCCTCGAGGTATCTCCCCGTCACCGATTCAGCCACGTGAGCGACATCCTCCGGTGTTCCTTGCGTCACGATGCGGCCACCCTCCGCTCCAGCTCCGGGCCCAAGATCGATCACCCAGTCGGCTCGTTTGATGACATCGATGTTGTGTTCGATCACAAGCACCGTGTGTCCCGCATCGACCAGCCGGTCGAGCACGCGGCACAACACGCGCACGTCGTCGAGATGCAGGCCGGTCGTGGGCTCGTCGAGGATGTACAGCTTGCGCTTGCCGCGCGTGCGACTCGCCGCCACCGCCAGCTCACGCGCGATCTTGAGCCGCTGCGCCTCGCCCCCTGAGAGCGTGGTCGCCGGTTGGCCGAGGTGCAGGTATCCCAACCCAACCTGCTGGAGGTGCCACAACGCGCGCCCGAGGCGGGGGTGGCGGTGCAGTCGCTGGATCGCTTCGTCCACCGTCCACTCGAGCACCTGGTCGATCGACTGACCCTGCAGCTTCACCTCCCGCACCTCGCGCTTGAAGCGTTTCCCGCCGCACGCCTCGCACGGGACAAAGACGTTCGCGAGAAACACCATCTCCACGAGGACGTGGCCTGCGCCCTCGCACGCCTCGCACCGGCCCCCCGCGACATTGAACGAGAACGTGCTCGGCGTGTAGCCACGGGCGCGAGACAGCGCCTCGGCAGCGAAGAGCGCGCGCAGCTCGTCGAACGCCTTCACATACGTCACCGGGTTGGAGCGCGGCGTGCGCCCGATCGGCGTCTGGTCGATCAACACGACGTCCTCGAGCTGCTCCCAGCCCTTCAGTGCGGTGACGGCCCCGACCGCCTCGCCCAGATGCTGCTTGGCGCTGTGCGCCCCCCGCAGGCGTGATTCCAGCTGGCGGTACAGCACATCGTGGACGAGTGTCGATTTCCCTGATCCCGACACGCCCGTCACGACCGTGAGCGTGCCCAGCGGGATGCGCGTATTCACGCCGGCGAGGTTGTGCAGCCTGGCGCCCTGGATCTCGAGCCAGCGCGCCGCGGGGCGGCGCGCCGACGGCACGCCGATGCACTTCTCGCCGGTCAGGTACTGACCCGTCAGCGTGCCCGCCTCGCGTACGCCCGCGGCGGGGCCCTGGTAGACGAGCTGTCCGCCGTTCGTCCCGCTGCCGGGACCGAGCTCCACCATCCAGTCGGCAGCGCGCATCGCGGCGGGATCGTGCTCCACAACGACGACGGTGTTGCCGGCGCCAGAGAGCTTTCGCAACAGCCCCAACAGCCGGTCGACATCGGCGGGATGCAGACCGATCGACGGCTCGTCGAGCACGTACAGCGTGTCGACCAGGTGGGAGCCGAGCGCGTTGGACAGGGCGATGCGCTGCGCCTCGCCGCCCGACAGGGTCCGGGTCAGGCGATCGAGGGTGAGGTAACCGAGGCCGACATCGTTCACGAAGCTGACGCGCGCCGTGAGCTCGCCCAGGATGTGCGCCGCGACTTGCTGCTGGAAGGGCGGCAGATCGAGCCCGCCGAGCCATGCGGCGAGGTCGGCCGCCGTGAGCGCCGTGCCCTCGGCGATGGTTTTGCCGGCCACGCGAACGGCGAGGGCCTCGGGCTTGAGTCGCGCGCCGTGACAGACGGGGCAGGTCTTGGCGAGCTGGTACTGCCGCAGGAAGACCCGGATGTATTGCTTGTAGCGCTTTTCTTCGAGCCGCTCGAGAAACGGGAAGATGCCGAGGTAGCGGCCCTCGGTCGCCCGCAGCAGGAAACGCCGGTCCTCTTTCGGAATGTCGCGCCACGGCGCGTCGAGCGGGATGCGGCGTGCCCGCGCGGTTTCGCGCAGCAGGCGGCGCCGCCCTTCGTAGCGTGGCTTGGTCCACGGGTCGAGGGCGCCGCCGGCGATGGAGCGCGTGGGGTCCGGGACGATGAGCGATTCGTCGTACTCGAGAATCGCGCCGAACCCGTTGCAGCGCGGGCACGCGCCGCGGGGGTTATTGAAGGAGAAGAGGTTCGGCGCGAGCGTCGGCGCCGCCGTGCCGCACGCCGAGCAGGTGGGGTGCTCCGAGAAGCGGTGGCGGTCGCCGTTCGACAGCGCGACGGAGACGCCCTCACCTTCATTGAAAGCCGTAGCCACGGCGTCAGCGAGTCGACTGCGGTTCTCGGCGGCGGCTGCAATGCGATCGACAATGACGAGAACGTCCTTCGCGCCGCGAACGCGCCCCTCGGCATCTCCCTCGTCGAGGCGCACGACCTCACCGTCGACCTGGGCGCGCACGAAACCCGCCGCGCGCAACTGCGCGGCAATCTCGACGTCGGGACGGTGTGCGCTTTGGGGCAAGGGAAAGGCCACGAGCACCGGATGGGACTGCTCCGTGCTCCCTGCTCCCAGCAGTTGATCCACCACCTCCTGCACCGTATCCGCCTTCACCTCAGCCCCACAGCGGACGCACGCTTGCGTGCCCGCCCGCGCCCAGAGCAGACGCAGGAAGTCGTAGATCTCAGTGGCCGTGCCGACGGTGGAGCGGCTCGAGGTGGTGGGGTTCTTCTGCTCGATCGCGACCGCGGGGGACAGCCCCTCCATGGCGTCGACGAGGGGCTTCGGCATCCGTTCGAGGAACTGCTTGGCGTAGGTCGACAGCGACTCGATGTAGCGGCGCTGGCCCTCGGCGTAGAGCGTGTCGAACGCCAGGGAGCTCTTGCCCGACCCCGATGGCCCCGTGACGACTGAAAGGGCCCGCCGCGGGAAAGCGACGGTGATGCCTTTCAGGTTGTGCTGCCGCACGTTGCGGAGAACGACCTGCTCGGGGGGATGGCGCATAACCTTCTAAAATAACAGCTTTGGCCCTCAGATGGCCCTAGCCCTGACCCCGCGCCTGCTGCGCCGCGGCCTCGAGCTCTTTGCCGGGATCTCGATCGCGGCGGTCGCGATCCTCTTCGGCTACTACCTCATCCGGTTCGGCGACCGGTTCGATGTCTTTCTCACGCCGTTTCTGAACCTCCATTGGGGCTGGATGCTGGTGGGGCTCGCGCTCGCGTCGATGGACTGGATCGGCGGCGGGCTGCGGCTGTGGGTGTGCGCCCGCCACGTCCATCCCACGGTCCGCCTGCGCGACATGCTCTTGGCCGGAGGCATGGGCGCCTGGGGGGCCTACCTCACGCCGTTCCAGTCGGGCGCCTCGCCCATGATCATCTGGACGATGCGGCGGGCCGGCGTGAAGCTCCCCGAGGCGCTGACCTCGGTCTTCATGACGTTCGTCGCCACGGTCGCCTTCTTCGCTATCGCCGGACCCCTGGCGATCTGGCTGGGCGCCGGACGATCGCTGGAGCAGCACGGCTTGGTCCTCGGCATCACCCTCTATGGCCTCTTCAAGACCAGCCTCACGTTGTTCGGCCTGATCGGCGCCGCGATGCTGGTCGCCATCTTCTTCCCGGACGCGCTGCGGCGCTTCGTGCGCTGGCTGGCGGAGCGCGTGGCACGCCGCAGCGAGAAGATGGCGGCCCGGATGGCGGCGCTCTCCGAGGGTATCGACCGCGCCCACGAATGCCTGGTGGCATTCGGAAGCCCAAAGGGACTGCTGACGCTCCTCCTGGCAATCGTGATCTCGGCTCCGTCCCACGCCAACAAACTCCTTGCTGGGTACGTGACGCTCCGGGTCCTGGGCATCCCGGCCGACTTCACCGATATCCTGCTGGTGCAGACCTTCCTGTCTTTCCTTTTGTACTTTGCGCCG
The DNA here is from genome assembly GCA_035318905.1 of Gemmatimonadales bacterium. Taxonomy (GTDB): domain Bacteria; phylum Gemmatimonadota; class Gemmatimonadetes; order Gemmatimonadales; family GWC2-71-9; genus 20CM-2-65-7. The sequence continues at coordinate 4,599 of DATHDT010000397.1, forward strand.
ACCCCCGGGGCGTCGGGCCTCGCCGAGCTGATCTCCGCGGCGGTGATGTCGGCGTATGTGCCGCGCGAGTTGACCCCGAGCTACACGCTCATCTGGCGGTTCATCAACAGTTACGCGACCGTCATTGTCGGATCGCTGCTCTTCTGGAACTGGCTGCGGCGCGGGTTGATCGGGCGCGAAGAATCGGTCCTGGCCACGTAAACCCTGCTTCCTTGCCCGCTTATACGGCCCGGCGTAACTTCCCCGCCTGGCCACAATTCCGTGGGAGGAGCACGTGCATGGCGTTACTTGAAATGGGCGGGCGCAAGTTCACGATCCCTGCGGGGGACGTGTTCCTGGGAAGCGACCCCGGCAGCGCCATCCATCTCACCTCCGCGGGAGTGCTGCCCCGCCACGCCAAGCTCAAGGGGCAACCAGACGGGCAAGTGGTGATCACGAAGGCAGTTCCCGAGGCGGATGTCCTCATCAACGGGGTTCGCCTGGGCGCTGAACCGACGCCGTTGCTCCACGGCGACAAGGTCGAGGTGGCCGGCCAGGAGCTCACCTTCGTAGACGAGCGCCGCAGTGGCAGTACCCAATACGTCCAGGCGATGAACCTCCCCGACGCGATGGCCAAGGCCAAGAGCGAAGCCAAGGCCGGCGGCAAGGTGACCGGCAATACCGGCGGCCGTGTCGTGTCGCTCACGGACGGTCGTGAGTACGCGATCGCGGGCGCCTCGCTGGTGTTCGGTCGCGATGCGACCTGCGATGTAGTCGTCTCCGGCAAAGACGTTTCCCGGCGGCACGCCGAGATCGTGCAAACCCCCAAGGGCTACCTCGTCGTCGACTCGAGCACCAACGGCACGTTCGTGAATGAGGTGCGCATCGAGGGCCAGCGTCTGCTGGCGCGGGCCGACGTGATCCGCATCGGGGACGAGAACTTTCGGTTCTACGCGGATGCGGCCGCTCAGGCAAACCCTAATCCGGGGCCGGCGGCCAGCATGCCGCCCGCCGTGCCCCCTACCAACCCGTCCCCCCCCCCGGCGGCACCGACGCCTGCGGTCCCGCCGGCGGGGGCGGGGGAGCGGCTGAAACAGACGATGCATGGAGCACCCGGGCCTGTGCTAGCCAACTTCCTGGTTCGCTCTGGGGCCCTGAAGGGCCAGCGCCTGGTCGTGAAGACTCCGGTGGCCAACATCGGCCGCGCGGACTACAACGACCTGATGATTCCGGACGAGTCGGTCTCTACCAGCCACGCCAAGCTGCAGCGTCGCGAGGGCGTCTGGGTCCTGGTGGACCTCGATTCGACGAACGGAACCTTCGTCGACGGCGAGCGCGTGAAGGGGGAGACGCCGTTGTCGCCGGGCGTCACCGTGCGTTTCGGAGACATCTCGCTGGTCTTCGAGCCGACCGACGACGCGGCCGTGGTCGCCAAGGGTGGCGGCACCCGGATGATGGAAGCCATGAAGCCTGCGGCTCCCCCGCCGGCCCCGAAGCCGGCGGCGAAGCCCGCACCCGCACCCGCACCCGCACCGGCGCCCAAGCCCAAGCCGAAGGCGCCGGTCGCCGAGAAGAAGAAAGGGAAGGGGTGCGGAGGGAGTGCGGCCGTGCTCGTGATGGCCTTCGTGGCCATCGTCTACTGGGTGCTCATCTAGGATTCGCGTGCACATCACCTCGGCGGGCCGCACCGATGTCGGGATCATTCGATCGGGGAATGAGGATAGCTACCTCATGGTCCCCGACCGCGGGATCTTCATCGTCGCCGACGGCATGGGTGGCCACGCGGCCGGCGAGGTGGCGAGTGAGATGGCCGTTCGCTTCGTGGCGCGCGAGCTCGATTCGCTGCGGGGCATGAACGACCATCAAGTCGCGGAGCGGATGCGCACCGCGATCCGCACGGCCAACGGCGCGATCTTCCAGCGCACGCTCACCGAGCACGACAAACGCGGCATGGGCACGACCGTGACCGCCCTCACGCTGTACGACACCCGCTTCCTGATCGGGCAGGTGGGTGACAGCCGGGCCTATCTACTGCGCGACGGCCGTCTCAGTCAGGTGACCAAGGATCACTCATACGTGCAGGAGCAGGTCGACGCCGGGTACCTGACGCCGGAACAGGCCCGCTCGCACCCGTACAGCAACGTGATCACCCGTTGCGTTGGCGCAAACAGCGACGTGATGCCGGACACGTATGCGGGGACGGTGAAGCCCAAAGACGTCTTTCTCCTCGCATCCGACGGGTTGACCGGGATGCTGGAAGACTATCAGCTGGCGGAGATTCTCTCGCCCGAGCGGATGCCGCAGGAGGAAGTGGACTTGCTCATCGCCGAGGCGAACCGCCACGGCGGGCTCGACAACATCACCGCGATCATTGTGCGCATCGATTCCGTGGACGCGCCCGCGGCCGATCCCAACGACACGACGCAGCAGACGAGTAAACGCCCCCGCACCTCCGGCGAGACGACGGCCCCGAAGGTCTAGGGGCTGTCGGTCGTCACGAGGTCGATGATGCGCTTCGCCTCGATCTTCACCGGCTTCATCACGAAGACCCGCAGGCGCTGAGCCGACCGGTGGAGTTCGGCGGCCACCCGCGGCAGACCGATGTGCTGTGCGGCCCCGCCGGTCCGGCCCACCACCGGAATCGTCACGTCCAGCATCCCCGGCTTCGCCGGAAAGTCCAGGAACAGCTCGTCGGGCCCCAGACCCACCTCGCGCGCGAGGCGCTCTTCCACCCGCTGCAGCACGTCGGGATCGGTCGCGGGCCACGTCGCCGTTTGCGCCGGCAGATCCGTTCCCGCGATATCCAAGGCGCGCTTGGCGAGGCGCCGGTCGCGCAGCGCTGCCGCCAACCCCGTCGGATCGTGCTGCTCGAGGTCGTGGATCAAGCCATCGTCGGTCGCGACGGCCAGCGTCTCCGCCGTCATCCGTCCCGCCGCGATCGTGCGTCGCACCAGGCGTTTGAACATCGCGGTCGCGCTGCGCACCGCGTGATGCCAGTAGACGTTCCGATACATCTGGTACTTCGCGAAGAGCAGCGATTCGAGCGCGGCGAGACCTTTGGCGTGCAGCGCGAGGCGTCCCCCCCCGTCGGCCAGCGTGAGCGACGTCAGCAGCCGGTCCACGTCGATGACGCCGTACGGTACGCCGCACATCGTCGCGTCGCGGGACAGGTAATCCAGCTTGTCGACGTCCAGCGATCCGGCCACGATGCCGGCGAGCGGTGAGGGGCTGGTACCCTGAATGAGGGGGAGCAACCGGGCGGCGGGGACCCCGAGTCGTTCGAGTGCCGCCGCCAGCGGCCCCGTGGTGAGATGGCGCGACGCCAGGTCCTCGTGATGCGGCAACCCGGCTTCTTCGAGCGCGTGGGAAAACGGATAGTGCCCGATGTCGTGCAACAAAGCCGCGACCCGCACGGCGAAGCCCTCATCCGGATCGGCGCGACGGCCCTCGACTTCTTCCAGCTGGGTGAGCACCCGGCGCGCCAGATGGTAGGTGCCAAGGGCGTGCTCGAAGCGAGTATGTGTGGCACCGGGATAGACGAGGAAGGCATGGCCGAGCTGCCGGACGTAGCGGAGGCGTTGGAAGGCCGGCGTGTCCACGAGCGCGAGGGCTTCGGGCTCGACGCGGATGTTGTTCCACAGCGGGTCGCGGACGACTTCGAACCGCGTCAAGGCTTCGGGCCCGCCTCCCGCACCGCGTCGTGCACTTGCTCGGCGAACTGCGCGAAGTTCTTGCGGAACAGCCCGGCGACGCGCGCCGCCTGGGCGTCGTAGGCCAACGGGTCGTGCCAGGTGCCGCGCGGGTCAAGCACGTCATCCGGCACGCCGCCCGGGATGTGCTGGGGCACCTCGAGGTTGAACACCGGCTCGCGCCGCACGGCCACGCGATTCAGCTGGCCCGACAGCGCCGCCCGGATCATGGCGCGGGTGTGCGACAGCCGCATCCGGTGTCCGACGCCATACGGGCCACCCGTCCATCCCGTGTTCACCAGCCAGCACTGCACGCCCTGTTGCCCGATCCGCGCGCCCAGCATTTCGGCGTAGACGTGCGGGTGGAGTGGCAGGAACGGCGCGCCGAAGCACGCCGAGAACGTTTCCTTCGGCTCGGTGACCCCGCGCTCGGTGCCGGCGACCTTGGCGGTGTAGCCCGACAGGAAGTGGTACATCGCCTGGGCGGGCGTGAGCCGCGCGATCGGCGGCATCACCCCGAACGCATCGCAGGTCAGGAACACGATGTGCGACGGTTGCCCGGCCACGCCACCCGGAATGTGGTTCCGGATGAAGTGGATGGGATACGAGGCGCGCGTGTTCTCGGTGATCTGGTCCGCGTCGAGGTCGATCTCACGGGATTCCGGATCCACGACGACGTTCTCGAGCACGGTGCCGAAGCGGCGCGTCGTCGCGAAGATCTCCGGCTCGCCGTCGCGCGAGAGGCGGATCACCTTGGCGTAGCAGCCGCCCTCGATGTTGAAGACGCCGCTGTCGCCCCAGCCGTGCTCGTCGTCGCCGATCAGGCGGCGCAGCGGGTCGGCGGACAGCGTCGTCTTCCCGGTCCCGCTGAGGCCGAAGAAGATGCAGGCGTCGCCACGCTCGCCGACGTTGATCGAGCTGTGCATCGG
>DATHDT010000398.1:0-4803 GCA_035318905.1 Gemmatimonadales bacterium
GCACTTCGATCGGCGTGTTGCGCGTGTTGGACATACCGACGTGCACGGCGGACGGACCGGCTGCACCCCGACTCGCGCCCTGCCCGCCACCGATCGTTTCATAATACGTCCACCCGGGACCGCCAAACGTCACGTTGTTCATCGTGCCTTGCCCCTGCGCCGGCACGGCGAGACCACCGTCCGCGAGGGCCCGGAACACGGTGTCGGCGATACGCTGCGACGTCTCGACATTGCCCGCCGCGACCGCGCTGGGACGTGCGGCGTTCACGAGACATCCCGCCGGCGCGGTGATGCGCAAGGCGCGCTGCACGCCGCCGTTCGTCGGCACGTCGTCCGGCAGGAGCGTTCGCACCACGAACAACACGGCAGAGCGCGTGACCGCGAGCGGGCAGTTGACGTTGCCACGGGCGGCCTCTGAAGTCCCGGTGAAATCGGCGTGGAAGGTCCCGTCGGCAATCGTAATCCGTACCTTGATTCCGAGATCGCTGTCGGAGACACCGTCTCCCTCGAGATAATCCATGGCGGCCAGCGGTGTGCCTGTCGACAGGCGCGACAGCACGGCGCGCGTACGGCGCTCCGCATAGTCGAGGAGGTCCCGCGCGGCCTCGCGTAATGCGGGCCAGCCGTGACGGTTCGCCAGGGCCCGCACACCCTCGGCGCCGCGCAGGGCCGCGGCACGCTGAGCGGCCAGGTCGCCACGCCGCATCGCCGGCGTCCGCACGTTGGCGAGCAGCACCCGCTCGACCTCAGGCGTCCAGCGCACCGGCGGGATGACGATCCCCTCGGCATACAGCTCCCGCGCTCCGGCCGGCATGCTGCCAGGCGTCATGCCGCCCACGTCCGAGTGATGCGCGCGGACGACGCTGTAGCCACCGACCGCCCCGTCGATATCGATCGCGCCGATCAGCGTGAGGTCGGGGAGGTGGCTTCCGCCCGCGTAGGGATCGTTTAAGAGGAATAGGTCACCTGGGCGAGGGTCTTCCTTGCGCACCGCGGCGACCGCATCGGCGAGGGCACCGAGATGCACGGGAATATGCGCCGCCTGGGCGATCATCTCCCCGTCCGCATCGAACAGCGCCGCCGACGCGTCGCGCCGCTCGCGGATGTTGGGCGAGAGCGCGCTGTGCACCAGCACGAGGCCCATCTCCTCCGCCACCGACGCGAAAGCGTGGCCCATCACCTCGAGTCCCACCGCGTCGAGCGTCATCGCCGCGCCACGATGATCGCGCCCGACTCGTGAACGACGCCGCGCCAGCCGGGCTCGATCAGGCCCGTCGCGTCGGGCCCGGCGAGGACGGCCGGCCCTTCGATCTTCAGCCCCGTGGGAAGCTCTCCGAGAGGCCACACCTGGGCGCGCACGGCGGCGCCGTCGCGCGTCACAATCTCCCGTTGGTGTGGCGTCGGCTTTCCGACCCCCTGGCGCCGCCCCAGTGGCGGTGCGGCCACGGGCCGCTCCACCGCGACACGCAGATTGACGACCTCGACGGCCTGGTCGGGATCGGCGTGCCCGAACCGCGTCGCATGAGCCTCGCGGAACGCCGCTGCCAGGTCCCCCGGCTCATCGCCCGGGACGGGCACGGTCACCTCGTACCCCTGCCCCGCAAACCGGCAGTCCGCGAAACGCGCGAGGACGGCTCCGTTGCCCGCCGGTGGCAGTGCCGCCGAGGCTGCGGCGACGATCGGACGAAATGCGGCCGTGAGCGCGGCGCGATCGATGGCGGCGAGAGGCCGATGGAAGGACGCCAGGAGCTCGACTCGCTCGGGGGCGGCCGCGAGACCGAGGGCGCTCAGAACGCCGGGATGCGGCGGAATGATGACCCGTGACATGCCGAGTGCGTCCGCGAGTGCGCATCCGAACAACGGTCCCGCGCCGCCGAACGGCAGGAGCGCCATGCCGCGAGGATCGATCCCCCGGGCAACGCTCACGCGCTTCAGGGCTCGAGCCATGACGGCGGTGGCTACAGTGACGATGCCGGCTGCCTGGGCGCGCGGCTCGCCGATAGCGCGCAGGGCGTTCTCGGCCTTTTCGCGATCGAGCCGGACTGCGTCGGCGAGGGGGTGCGCCGGGTCGAGCCAGCCCAGCACGACGCACGCGTCGGTGACCGTGGGCTCCGTCCCTCCTCGACCATAGCAGGCGGGGCCCGGCTCCGCGCCGGCGCTGCGCGGTCCCACCTTGAGCGCCCCTCCTTCATCGAGCGTCGCGATGCTCCCGCCACCCGCGCTCACCGTCTCGATCAGGATCGCCGGGAGTGCCAGCGGAACGCCGCCGACCGACTCCGCGCCCTCGCTGAGCGCGACGCCCCCTGCGACGAGGCTCGCGTCGGCGCTCGTGCCCCCCATGTCGAGCGTCAGGAGGTCCCGGACACCTACCGCGTCACCCACCAGCCGCGCGCCGACCACGCCGCCCGCGGGGCCCGACAACGCGAGACCGGCGGCGTGCGCGGCCGCGGAATCCGGTGCCAGCGTCCCGCCGCTCGACGTCATGATGCGCAGGGCGCCCACCGAGCGCGCGGCGGCGAGGCCCGCCGTCTTGGACAAGTAGGTCGAGACGGCGGGGCGCAGGTATGCCTCAGCGCTCGTCGTGCTCGTTCGCTCGAACTCGCGGAACACAGGGAGTGTTTCGTGACTCGTGACGACGGGAATCCCGGGCAACGCGGCGCGCAGCGCCGCCGCGAGCCGCTGCTCATGCGCCGGGTGACGGAACGCGAAGAGCAACGCGATGGCGACCGCTTCGGCCCCTAGTGCGCGCACCGCTTCCGTCACGCGCTTGACTTCGTGGTCCGTCAACGGCACCAAGGCGCCGTCGGGACCCATGCGCTCGGCCGCGCCGGTGACGTCGTCACGCGCGACGAGCGGCGGGGGATGGTCGCACGCGAGGTCGTACAGCGCCGCGCGATCCTGCCGCCTGAGCCAGAGGAGATCCTCGAAACCAGCCGTCGTGACGAGGGCGACGCGCGCGCCGCGGCGCTCCAGCAGAGCATTCGTCGCAATGGTGGTGCCGTGCACCAAGACCTCGACCGCGGGTCCGGTACCCAGCGCGTCGATCGCCCGGAAGAGCCCCTGCGAGGGGTCGCGGGGGGTGCTGGCTACTTTACGGATTCGTATCGTCCCGTCGGGGAGGGCGGCGATGAGATCGGTGAAGGTCCCGCCGACGTCGACGCCGACCCTCATAACGGTGGCGAGTGGGTCGTGGGGCGTGGGGCGTGGGTTGAGCGAGTCTGCCACCAGTTCATGACGAGGACGACGACGAAACCGAGGGTCGCCAGCACAACCAGCGACCCCACCCAGTCGCCCCACCGTACGTAGAGCGTGATCACGTCGCTGGTGCGCAGGCGCCCCGTGACGATCGCCTCCGTGCCGAGCGCGGAGGCGTCGTAGGCGTGGCCAAGCGGGTCGACGAATTCGGAAATACCGGAATTCGCGGCGCGCGCGATGCCCATGCGACTCTCGATCGCACGCAGCACGAGGTGCGACGCGTGCTGGCGCGGAGCGGCGGTGCGGCCAAACCACACGTCGTTCGTGACGTTCACGAGAAACTCGGCGCCCAGTGCGCGGTACCGGCGCGGCAGGTCTTCGAACGCGGACTCGTAGCAGATGATGACGCCGAACTTGCCGATCGCCGACTGATAGACCGGCAGATCCGTACCGCGCGCGAACCCGCCCGACCAACGACCCAGCCCCGGGATCTTCCGCATCCAGCGCACCGGCACGAACGGGACACGCTCGACGATCGGCACGAGGTAATGCTTGCCGTACACCGGGTGAGACCGGCGGTCGCCCGTGGAATCGAAGAAGAACACCGCGTTGTAGTACGGCACCGGCGGCGGCATCCGCGTTTCGGCGTATAGGCCCCCCGCCACGATGGGCGTGTGGCTCACGCGGGCAAGCCCGCTGATCGTCTGGTCCCACTCGGGCTGCTGGAACAGAAAGCCGGGGATCGCGGCTTCGGGCCAGACGACGAGCTGGGGCCGCGCCAGCTTCATCGACTGCTCGGACATGTCGAGCAGCTTTCCGACCACGGCATCCTCACGCGCCGGGTCCCACTTCTCGCGGAATCCTTCGTTGGGCTGGATCAGCGCAACGACGCCGACCTCGCGCACCGGCAGCGTCTGCTCACGCCACACGCCGTAGCCGAGGGCCAACACGACCGTCGCCAGGACCGGCCACGCACCACGCACCACGGACCACGCACTGCGCCGATCGAGCCACGCGTCGAGGATCACCACATTGCACCACGCCAGCCACAACGTCACGCCGCGCGCGCCCGCCAGGTCGGCCCACTGCACGAGCACCGGGGCATCGGCGAGGGACGTCCCCAGCCCGAGCCACGGAAAGGCGATGTCCCCGATGTGTCCGATGATCCATTCGAGCGCCGTCCACGCTACCGGGAAGATCACCCAGAGGGGCACGGCTGGCGTGGTGAGCCGCACGCGCACGACGAACCAGAAGAGACACCCGGTCATCAGGGCGATGGTCGCGACGGTGGCCAGGTACCCCAGCGCCGAGAAGGGCGTGAAGTGCCACAGCGCGATGACCATCCAGTAGAGCACGAGGCCGTTCGCGGCGAGGCCGTACCACCAGCCCCAGCGGAACGCGGCGCGTGCGTCGCGGGCCTGCAGGGCCTGCCGCACGAGCAGCACGGCGGGAATGAGCGCGACGAAACTAAGCGGCGGGAGGGGGAACGGCGGATAGCTCAGGAAGAGGGCTATTGCCCCCAGCGCGACGAGCTTCACAACAGCACGTCGTGGCCTTCGTCGGCCGAGCGGTACACCGCGTCCACGACCCGCTGCAGGGCAAGCTGAT
>DATHDT010000399.1:0-2716 GCA_035318905.1 Gemmatimonadales bacterium
GCTCGCGGAACGTTCGGCCGTGCTGTTCCGCCAGAATCGTCGTGGGAACCAGCACGACGACCTGCTTCCCCGCCTGCACTGCCTTGAAGGCCGCCCGCACCGCCACCTCCGTCTTGCCGTAGCCGACGTCACCCACCAGCAGGCGGTCCATCGGGCGCGCGCGCTCCATGTCGCGCTTGACCTCTTCTGAGGCGCGGCGCTGGTCAGGCGTATCCTCATAGAGGAAGGCCGATTCCAGCTCTCGCTGCCAGGGCGTATCCGCGGGGAATGAGTAGCCCGTCGCGAGTTGGCGCCGCGCGTACAGGTCGAGCAGCTCGGCCGTCATCTCGCGAATGGCGGCCCGGGCCTTGTCGCGCTGGCGCTGCCACGTCGTCGCGCCGAGACGATGCAGTCGCGGCGGTGGCGCGTCGGCGTCCCCGGCGGTCCGGTACGGCTCGAGTTGATCGATCCGGTACAACGGCACATTGAGCCGATCTCCGCCTTCGTACTCCACGACGGCGACCTCGAGGGTTATGCCCTCGGCACCCACGGGAATCGTCTGCAGGCCCCGGTAGATCCCGATGCCGTGCTCGAGGTGCACGACGTAACCGCCCAGCGCCAAGGGCCGCTGTGCGGCGACGGCCGCCGCGCTCCGGTAACGGCGCGGCCGCCGCAGTCGCCGCGCGCGCCGGAAAATCTCGTGGTCGGTCATGACGCGGAGCGACGGCAACACGAAGCCGCCGTCCAGCGCACCCACCGCGAGCGTGGCGCTGCCCTCACCCAGGAGCTCGTCGAGGCGCTCCAGCTGCCCTTCGTTGTCACAGAGAATGACCGTCGGCGGTGGCTCCGCGGCCAGGCGCCGCAACCGCTTCAGGTCTCGCTCGACCGGCTCCGGTGGTGCGAGCGGAAAACGCTGGTCCGTTTCGGCCATGCCGACGGCCACGCGACCGAACCGCTCGAGCCGCTGCCTCCACACGCGCGGATCGATGAACAGCTCCTCACGCGCCGGCGGATCCTCACCGACGCGCCGCGCCACCTCGAGGTGGTGCGCCGCGTCCGCCCACGCGCGATCCACCTCCCGTCCGACCGCCGATTCCTCGTCCACCACGAGCATGGTGTCGGTCGGGAGGAGATCCAGGAGGGACGAACGCACCTGCCCTGCTTCTCCCACTCCCCGGTCCTCGGCCTTCACGGGGAGCACCGTGATGCGATCGATCGCATCGCCTGAGCGTTGCGTGTCGAGATCGAAGCTGCGCAATGAGGCGATATCGTCACCCCACCATTCGACGCGCGCCGGCGCGGCCATGCCGAAGCCGTATACGTCGAGGATGCCGCCGCGCACGCTGAACTGCGCCACCTCCGTCACCGTCGCCACGCGCTCGTAACCCATGCCCTCGAGGCGGGCGACGACGTCCCGGAGATTGGCGGCTCCGTTCTCGAGGACCACGCGCATCGCGGCCAGCGCACCAGGGACGCCGGTGCGCTCCGCGGTGGCTCTGGCCGTGGTCACGAGCACGCGCACCGCTCCGCGCAGCAGGCGCTCGAGGGTCTCGATCCGCTCTCCGGCGATCTCGTAGTGGGGCTCTTCGACGCCGAGCGACTCGCGTTGCGGGTACAGCGCCGCCGGGCCGCCGGCCAGCGTTTCCAGGTCGGCGAGCCAGCGCTCGGCGTCGGCGGGCGTAGGGGCCACGACACAGAAGACGCGCTGCGGCAGGCGCCGGGCGAGCGTCGCGACCAGCACGGCAGGACTCGAGCCGAACAAGCCGCCCACGCCGACGCGCACACCCGGCGCGGGCAACGTCCCCGCCAGGGCGCGAAAGGCCGGAACCTCGTCAAATCGATCGAGCAGGAAATCGAGCGGCATCAGCGCGTCAGCGTAGCCACGCCCAGCTCCGTGGCCGCGAGCAGCAGCGCCAACGCGAGCAGAATCGCGCTCGCGTCCGCGCGCCGGGTCCCGGCAAAGCGCTCCGCGCTGAATGCGGGGTCGCTCAGCACCTGAACGGTCGGTCCGACGGCGGCCGCCACGAGCTCCGGAGTCGCGGGCGTGAGATCCGACTCACGGGGGTCGAGTCCGAAGACTGTGGCACCGACCGTGTCGGCACCGCGCACGCGGAACTCCACGCGCGGCGCACCCTCGGCGGTCACCACCGCCGCCGCGCCCGCCACCACACGGTTTACGAGGGCGTCGATGAACGGCACGAATGCGGGGGCCGACGGCAGAGCCGTCCACGCAGTGTCGAGGCGGCTGCCCAGGAGGACGATATCGCCGGCGCGTACGAGCCACGGCTCACCATTGACCGTCGCGAGGACGTCGCCACCCGTTCCCTCGATGCGGTATCGCCGCGTGACTTGGGTGCCGGCGATCGGTTCGATGTCACGCGATGCAAGAGGACCAGGTGTTCCTGCCGTCGCCCACCGCCAGGAAGCTCCGCGAGCCGCGAGCGCACGGTTCGCTTGACCGACGAGTGCGGGGTCGGCAGGCGGCTGCACGATCCACCGCCCGCTGCTCCCGGGCGCGACATCGCCGACCACGACGTCTTGCCCCTCCGCGATGCGCCGCGCGTCCCGCAAGACGCTCAACGCCGTGCCGATGAAGGGACCCGCCCCCGGGCCCAGGGCGACGCGGGCGGGCGGTGCGACCCGCCACACGAACGGTCGCCGGTCGTCGGCCCGCAGTTCGTCGGGCTCGAGGGCGGCCTCGCCCACCCACCATCCCGTGCGTTCTTGCGGCAACGTG
>DATHDT010000400.1:0-2361 GCA_035318905.1 Gemmatimonadales bacterium
ATCGGCGCCGGGACCATGGCGGGCGGATGGCGGATCGTCAAAACGATGGGCCAGCGCCTCACGAAGCTGAAGCCGTTCGGTGGTTTTGCGGCGGAGACGGGAGCGGCAGTGACGATCGCGTTCGCCTCGCACTACGGCATCCCGGTCAGCACCACGCACACGATTACCGGTGCGATCACCGGGGTCGGCGCGGCCAATCGCATCTCGGCGGTACGCTGGGGCGTAGCGGGACGGATCGTGTGGGCGTGGATCCTGACGATTCCGGCGACGGCGGGGATTGCCGGACTGAGCTACGTCATCCTGCGAGCGGCCGGCCTGTAACGCTACAGCTGGGTGAGATCGATCATCTTCACGCCGCCCGCATAGTCGGTCACGGGGGCGTGGGTCACAGTCGCCAGCTTCTCCATGCTGGCGTTCACGCGGCGGGCCATCGCGATGATGTTCTCGAGTGACTTGACGTCCTCGGGATGCGTGAGCCGGCCGTCCTCCTCGAGCAACTGTCCCTCCGCGATGATCGCCGCCAGGGCGTTGTTCACCTCGTGCCGTATCGCCACCGCCACCTGTCCGACCACGGCTACGCGCTCTCCCTCGATTGCCCGGTCGTAAAACAGGTGCAGCTGCTCCGAGAGCCACCCCACTGAGATCGCGATCGCGCCGTACGCCACGTAGATCGGCACCGTGATGCGCCAGTCCTCCGGCTCGAGGCTCCAGGCGACGAGGAACTGAATCGCGGTGAACAGGATCGTCCCCATCACGAGGCCCGAGACAGCGCCGTGCATCCCGTAGTGCAGCGAGAGCACGAACGCAGGCACGAGAGTGAGCAGCCAGACGAGGTCGCGGTAGGGCACGTCCGCGGCGGGGACGAGCTGCAGGACGACGCTCGGCGCGAGGTAGGCGACGGCGCAGTACAGCCACCAGCGGCGCGGGAGGGGCGGCCGGTAGCTCATGGGCGTGAAGCCGAGGAGGTCGAGGAGGTGCTGCCGGAGGCGCCGGTGCACGTCAGTCGAGCTTCAGGGTGAGCACCCGCAACTCCGTCATCTCTTCGATCGCGTAGCGCACGCCTTCGCGGCCGAGGCCCGATGCCTTGGCGCCGCCATAGGGCAGGCGGTCGACCCGGAAGCCGGGGATGTCGTTGCCGTTGACGGCGCCGACGTCGAGCTCCGCGTGGAGACGGAACATCGTCTTGAGGTTCGAAGTGAACACGCCCGCCTGCAATCCGTAGGGAGAAGCATTCGCCGCGGCGATGGCGTCATCGAGCTTCGCGTAAGGCGTCACGGTCACGAGCGGGGCGAAGACCTCTTCGCAGTTCACCTTCATCTCGGGCGTCGTGTGCAGCAGCACCGTGGGCTCTAGGACCTGCCCAACACGCTTGCCGCCGGCGGCGATCTCTGCACCCGCCGCCTTCGCCTCTCCGATCCACCGCTCGACGCGCTCGGCGGCGTCGAGCGAGATCATCGGACCAATGTCCGTCTTCTCATCGAGCACGTCTCCAACCTTCAATTGCCGAACTCGTTGAACGAATGCGTCGAGAAAGGGCGTATAAACAGATTCGTGAACGAAAATGCGTTGGGTCGAAATGCACGACTGACCGGCGTAGGTGAACCCACCGGCGGCGCAGCGCGCGGCGGCCCAGGCGAGGTCGGCGTCGGGCTCGATGATCACGGCGGCGTTGCCGCCGAGTTCGAGGGCGACGCGCTTCGTGCCCGCCTTGGCGCGAATCGCCCACCCGGCCTTGGCGCTGCCGGTGAAGGTGATGAGCCGCACGCGCGGGTCCTCGATCAGGATTTGTGCGACCTCCACGTGGCACGGGACGACGTTGATGCCGCCCGCCGGGTAACCAGACGCCTTCACCAGCTCGGCGAGGCGCAGCGTGGTGAGCGGATCCTGCGGCGGCGGCTTGAGGGTCATAGTCGCGCCGCACGCCATCGCGGGCGCGATCTTATGGGCCGCGAGGAGCACCGGGAAGTTGAACGGCGTGATCGCGGCGATCGGCGACAGCGGGAAGCGGCGCGTGATGGCAATGCGCCCGGCGCCCGCGGGGACCGAGTCGGCCGCAAGCATCTCGCCCGAGATGCGCGTCGCTTCTTCGGCGGCGTCGCGGAATACGAAGACCGCGCGGTCGAGCTCGATGCGCGCCTGCGCGATCGGTTTGCCGGCTTCCAGGGCCAAGGTGTGGGCGAGGCCCGAGCGCTCGGCGAGGAGGCCGTCGGCGACTTTGTGCAGCGCCGCGGCGCGCTGGTAGGCGGGCATGGCACGGCAGGCCGTGGTGGCGGCGACATTGGCGTCGAGCGCCGCGCGCACCTCCGCCGGCCCCGCCAGCGTCACTACTCCTACTTCGCTGTTGTCCTGAGGCGCGGTGAT
>DATHDT010000401.1:0-4508 GCA_035318905.1 Gemmatimonadales bacterium
CTCGACGGGGCTCGGCGGCACGCGTGACTCGACGCTGCGCGTGGCCTTTGCGGCGCGCCCCGACGGCAACATCGACGTCTTCGATACATTCTTCTACGGAAGGATCGCGGTCATTCCGGTGCGCGATCCGATCATCGGACCGCTGCGCGTCGCGCGCAACCGGGCGAATACGCGGCAGTGGCTCTTCGGCGTGACCGCCAACGGGGTCGTCATGGTCGAGCTGCCCGTGATCCCGAACCCGTTCCCGGTCCGTCGCCCGGTGTGGGGCAGTCCCTGAGCCGCGCGGCTCCGGGCCGGAGTAGGGACGCGCGAGCCCGACCTCGGTCGGGCTCGCCTGTTATGGGAGGCGCAGGCAGGAGATGAGTTTCCGGTTCACGACGGCGGGCGAATCGCACGGCCGCGGCCTGGTGGCGATCCTCGAGGGGATCCCCGCCGGCCTCCGCGTCTCCGCCGAGCGGGTGGACGTGGAGCTGAAGCGGCGCCAGGGCGGCTACGGCCGCGGCGCGCGCATGAAGATCGAGTCGGACCGCATCGAGTGGCTTGCCGGCGTGCGCGCCGGCGAGACCCTCGGCTCCCCCATCGCCGTGCTCATCTGGAATCGCGACTGGGAGCACTGGCAGGACGTCATGGCCCCTGAGGCCGACAGCCCGGGGAGCGAGCGCCGCCGCCAGGTCACCCGCCCCCGCCCAGGCCACGCGGACCTCGCCGGGTCCCTCAAGTACGACCGCAAGGACGCGCGCGACATCCTGGAGCGCGCCAGCGCCCGCGAGACCGTCGCCCGCGTCGCCTGCGGCGCGATCTGCAAGATCCTGCTGGGCGAATTCGGGATCGAGATCGGGAGTCATGTTGTGGAGCTGGGAGGAGTGGTCGCGCACCCCCACTCCCCACTCCCCACGCCTTTGAATGCCCAGGCAGACCAAAGCGTCGTTCGTTGCCTGGACCCGGCGGCCGAGCAGGAGATGATCCGCCGCATCGACGCCGCGAAAGCCGCCGGCGACACGCTCGGCGGGATCGTCGAAGTCGTGGGACTCGGCATCCCCGTAGGACTCGGCTCGCACGTCTCGTGGGACACGAAGCTCGACGGCCGGCTGGCGCAGGCGCTGATGTCGATCCCCGCCGTGAAAGGCGTCGAGGTCGGCCTCGGGTTCGAGGCGGCGCGGCGCAAGGGCTCGGAAGTGCACGACGAGATCCTGCCAGGATTCGCGCGCGCCACGAACCGCGCCGGCGGCACCGAGGGCGGGATGACGACCGGCGAGCCGCTGGCGCTGCGCGTCGCGATGAAGCCGATCTCCACGCTAATGTCTCCACTCAAGACCGTAGACTTGAAGACGGGCGGACCGGCCCAGGCGCAGTCGGAGCGGTCCGACGTGACGGCGGTGCCGGCGATGGGGGTCATTGCCGAGGCCATGATGGCGATCGTGCTGACCGAGGCCCTGCTCGAGAAGTTCGGCGGGGACGCGCTCAGCGAGCTGAAGCGCAACGTCGATGGCTACCTCGCGCAGGTCCGCGCCCGGACCCAGCCAGACGTCCCCCCTCTCCGCATTGCGGAGAGGGGGTCAGGGGGTGAGGCGTGAAAAGGCACATCGTGCTGATCGGGTTGCCAGGCTCGGGGAAGACGACGGTCGGCCGTCTCGTCGCCGAGCAGTTGAAGGGCGGGTTCGTGGACGTGGACTCGATCCTGAACCGCAAAGAGGGCAAGCCCATCGCCATGATCTTCGCCGAGAAGGGCGAGCAGGCGTTCCGCGAGATGGAGAAGAAGGAAGTCGAGGCCGCGCTGGCGAACGCGCCCTCGGTGATCGCGCCAGGGGGCGGTTGGGCCGCGCAACCGGGCGCGCTCGAGAGCGCAAAGCCTGCGGCGTACATCATTTATCTGAAGACCCGCCCCCAGACGGCTGCCGCGCGCGCCGCCCCGTCGGGAACCCGTCCGATGTTAATGGGTGATGACCCTGAGGCGCAGATGCGCGTCCTCATCAAAGAGCGCGAGCCGTTCTATCTCAAAGCCGACGCGAAGGTTGAGACGGACAAAAAAACGCCGGCGCAGGTCGTCGCTGAGGTGGTCCGGCTTGCGCAGACAGGGGCAGGGTGGTAACGATGCGTTCCCGCAGGTTGACGAAAGGTTGATCAGTGGCAGCTAAGAAGAAGGTAGTGAAACCCAAGACGCCCAAAGCGCCAAAGGCCC
This sequence comes from Gemmatimonadales bacterium, assembly GCA_035318905.1. Lineage (GTDB taxonomy): Bacteria > Gemmatimonadota > Gemmatimonadetes > Gemmatimonadales > GWC2-71-9 > 20CM-2-65-7. The sequence continues at coordinate 2,180 of DATHDT010000401.1, forward strand.
CCAAGGCGAAAAAGCCGAAGGGCAACGCGCTCGTCATAGTCGAGTCGCCCACCAAAGCGAAGACCATCGGCAAGTATCTCGGCCGCGGCTACACGGTGAAAGCGACCGTGGGCCACATCCGCGATCTCCCCAAGCGCGAGCTGGGTGTCGACGTCGAGAATGGCTTCACGCCCAAGTATGTGACGATCAAGGAAAAGGCGAAGACCCTCGCCGAGATCAAGAAGGCGGCTAAGGTGTCGGATCGCGTGCTGATCGCGACCGACCCGGACCGCGAGGGTGAAGCGATAGCCTGGCACGTCGCGTCCCAACTGAACGGCAAGAACGGCAGCACCGTGCGGCGCGTCCTGTTTCACGAGATCACGAAGGATGCGGTGGCGCAGGCGCTGGCTAATCCGCTCGACATCGACCAGCGCAAGGTCGACGCGCAGCAGGCGCGGCGCATCCTCGACCGCCTGGTGGGCTACAAGGCGTCCCCGCTCCTCTGGAAAAGCATCAAGACGGGCCTTTCCGCGGGGCGGGTGCAGACTGTGGCCCTGCGGCTGATCTGCGAGCGCGAAGACGAGATCCGCAAGTTCGTGCCGCAGGAGTACTGGACGATCGCCGCCGACTTGGAGAAGGACGGCCAGGCGTTCCAGGCGCGCCTCCACAAGCTCGATGGACACAAGCCCGAGATCGCCGACGAGGCCACTGCCAAGGCCATCGTCGACGACGTGGCGAAGCTGCCTTTCGTCGTCACCGACGTGGAGACGGGCGAGCGCCGGCGCAAGGCGCCCGCGCCCTTTACCACCAGCACGATGCAGCAGGAAGCCGCCAAACAGCTCGGCTTCTCGGCGGGGCGCACGATGCGTGCCGCGCAGCGCCTCTACGAGGGTATCGAGCTCGGCTCGGAAGGGCCCGTCGGCCTCATCACCTACATGCGCACCGACTCGGTACGCGTGGCCGACAGTGCGATCGAGCAGGCGCGCGAGTTCATCAACGCGCAGTACGACAAGAAGTACCTGCCCGCCGAGCCGAACGTGCACAAGAGCGGCAAGGGCAACTCGCGCGTCCAGGACGCGCACGAGGCGATCCGGCCCACCGAGGTGGGACGCCGCCCCGAGGACCTGAAGGGCCAGCTCGAGTCCGACCTGTTCAAGCTCTACCAGCTGATCTGGCGGCGCTTCCTTGCGTCGCAGATGACCCCCGCCGTGTACGAGGCCACCAAGGTGGACTTCGAGCTCGAGGGCGGGCGTTTTGTCTTCCGGGCCACCGGATCGCGCGTCGTGTTCGACGGCTATCACGTGCTCTACCAGGAAGTGCACGAGCCCGAGGAAGCGAAGACGTTGGGCGATCTGGCTCCGATTCCGCCGCTCGCCAAGGGCGATCGCGTCGTAGTCAAGCAAATCCTTCCGAGCCAGCATTTCACCGAGCCGCCACCGCGCTTCAGCGAGGCGAGCCTCGTGAAGGAGCTGGAGCGCCTCGGGATCGGCCGGCCCTCGACCTACGCCGCGATCATCTCCACGCTGCGCACGCGCTGGTACGCCACCGCCAAGGACCGGCGCTTCCAGCCGACGCCGCAGGGCGAGATCGTGTGGAAGGTGATGAAGCGCTGTCTTCCCGACGTGTTCGACGTCGGGTTCACCGCGCAGATGGAGACGGAGCTCGACAAAGTGGAAGAGGGCGACACCGGCTGGCAACAGGTCCTCGGCGACTTCTGGGGTCCCTTCTCCCAGGCGCTGGCGGCGATCGACATGCCGCAGATCATCAACGACGTGCACGACCTCTCCAAGCTGCACGAGGAGAAGTGCCCCAAGTGCGGCAACCCGCTCGAGGTGCGCAGCGGGCGCTTCGGGCCCTTCATCGCGTGCTCCAAGTACAAGGACACGTGCGACTTCTCGAAGTCCGTGCGCAAGGACAAGATCCCCGACCGACCCAGCGACGAGATCTGCAAAGAGTGCGGCGCGCCGATGGTGATCAAGACGGGGCGCTTCGGCGAATTCCTCGCCTGCACGCGCTATCCCGAGTGCAAGCACACGCGCCCCGTGCCGCTCGGCATCAAGTGCCCCAAGTGCGACATCGGTGACCTGGCGGAGCGGCGCACCAAGAAGGGCCGGAACTTCTTCGGTTGCCTGCGCTACCCGGATTGCGATTATTCCACGTGGAACCGGCCGGTGGCCGTGCCCTGTCCCAGCTGCGGCTTCATGGGGATGGAGCAGAAACAGACGAAGACCTCGGGGACAACGCGCAAGTGCCTCAAGTGCGGACACGAAATCGCGGTGGAGGAAGCCGCGACGGAGCCAGTCGCGAGCTGACCGCCGTCGTGGTCGTCGGGGGGGGGCTCGCCGGGAGC
>DATHDT010000402.1:0-3710 GCA_035318905.1 Gemmatimonadales bacterium
TCGGCGGGATGGTGGGCGAACAGGCTGTCGACCTGACCCGTGTAGAGCCACACCGTGTATTGGCGCGCCAAGGCGAGTGAATCGGGGCGCTGTGCAAGGAAAGCCTGAAGCAGTAGAGCCAAAAAGACCAAATGCACAGGAAGCCTCTCGTCGGGGATGCTGTTCTGACGAGCCCGATGCACGCAGGGTTTCAGTGACTTCCGCGCCTGGCTACATTCCCGGCGTGTCAGCTTCTGATCTCACGCAACGCGTCCGCGACGCTCTCGCCACCGTCCAGAACCCACGGCTGGGGCGGGACTTGGTCGCCGCCGAGATGGTCAAGGACCTCGCCGTCGACGAGGCCGGCGCGGTCACGTTCACGTTTGTGCTCACCCGCGAAGATCCCGCGTCGCTGGCTCGCGATGCGCGCAAAGCAGTTCAGGGTGTCGAGGGGGTGAAGGGCGTCAAGGTCAATGTGGTCGATTCGGCCGGCGGACCCGCGGTCCCTCCTCCCCCCACTCCGGACGAGATGCCGGCGCTCGGCAAAGTCCTGGCGATCTCGAGCGGCAAGGGCGGCGTGGGGAAGTCGACGGTGTCGGCGAATCTCGCCGCGGCCCTCGCCAAACAGGGCCATCGCGTGGGACTAATGGACGCCGACATCTACGGCCCCAACATCCCGCGGATGTTCGGCCTCGCCGAGAGCGACAAGCCCGAGGTGCGCGGCGGCAAGATCCAGCCCCTCGAGGCGCACGGCGTGAAGTTGATGTCACTCGGCTTCATCGTCGAGCGCGATGCGCCGGCGATTTGGCGCGGCCCCATCATCATGAAAATCATCCAGCAGTTCCTGCGCGACGTCGCGTGGGGCGAGCTGGACTACTTTATCGTCGACCTCCCGCCCGGGACCGGCGACGCGCAGCTCTCGCTTACGCAGGCGATCCGACTCCACGGCGCGGTGATCGTGACGACGCCGCAGGAGATGGCGGTGGGGGACTCGTTGCGCGGCGCAAAGATGTTTGAAAGGGTGGGCGTGCCCGTCGTCGGTATCGTCGAGAACATGAGCTACTACATCTGCCCGCACTGCGGCGACCGCTCCGAAGTCTTCCTGGGTGGCGGCGGCGCGCGCCTTGCCGCGGAGGTGGGCGTGCCGCTCCTGGGGCAGATCCCCCTGCAGGCGGGCATGCCGGCCCTCGCCGACAAAGGGGAGCCGATTGTCGTCGCGCAGCCCGAGTCGCCGGCGGGCATGGCGCTGTCGGACCTCGCGAAGACCGTTGCTGCTCGTGCCGCCGGCCTCGTGCCGGCGCTGCCGATCACGTCTCGCTGACGTGCGGCTGCTCGCCGCAGCCTTCCTCCTCTTTCAGACACCCGCCGCTCAACCGGCGCGGCTCGAGTTGCGGGCTGGACTCGACACGCTCTACTCAGGCCAGTTCGCCACCGCGGCCGCGCATTTCGAGCGCCTCGCCGCGCGCGACACGACCGATCCCGCGCCCCTGATCTTCCAGGCCGGCGCCTACATCTGGTGGGCGTCGGCCAAGGACTCGGCGGACTTCGAGCGCGCACGCATCGACTCGTTGTTGGCCCGGGCGATCGATCGCGCGAAAGTAATCGGGGCCCCTGCCGACTTCTGGCGCGCGACGGCGCTCGGCTACCGCGCGCGTGAGCGCGACCTGCACGGCCAGTCGTGGGGGGCCGCGAAGGACGGCAAAGCGATGCGCGACATCTATCGCCGCCTGCTCGCGGCTGACTCGTCGTGCGTCGACTGCTACCTGGGGCTCGGCGTGTACCACTACGGCCTCGCGCGCGCGAGCACGCTGGCCAGGTTTTTCGCGAAGATCATTGGCCTAGGGAGCGGCAACGCCGAGACGGGGATCCGCTACATGCGCCGAGTGGCGCACGAGGGGGATCTGGCGCAGGTCGAGGCGACGTGGGTGTTGGCGGCGGCGCTGGTGCGCGAAGCGGCGCGCGACGAAAAGGGCCGGGTGGTGCTGGAGCAGGAAGCGCGGGGCTACGTGCAGCGCCTTGCCGATCGCTATCCCGCGAACCCCGTCTTCCAGCGGTTTCTGCGTGAGGTGCCCGCGTCGCCCACGTCTCAATGACCAGCGGGACCGCGGGCGCTCTGACCGTCGGGCCGCTGCGGCCCGTGGTGCTCAAGCTCGCGGCCCCCGCCGTCGCGATGATGGCGTGCAACTTCTCCTTCAATCTGATCGACACGATCTGGGTGGGGCGGCTGATCGGGCCCGCCGCGCTCGCGGCGGTCTCGACCGCCGGGTTCTACGTGTGGGTGGCGCTCAACCTCGGCGAGATGGTCGAGATCGGACTGACGGCGGTGGCGTCGCGGCGCCACGGCGAAGGAGACCCCGAGCGGGCGGCGCGCGCGGCGGCCGCGGCCGTGTTCTTCGCGCTCCTCGCGGGGACCGTCGTGAGCGTCGTGGGCGTCGCGGTAATGGATGGACTGCTGCGGCTGATGGGGGTGCTGGCCGAGGTCGCGCACTTCGGACACACCTACCTCGGCACGTGGCTCCTGGGCGGGCCGCTCGTGTTCGGCTTCTTTGCCGTCGAGGCGACCTTCCGCGCCGCGGGCGACACCCGCACGCCGTTCTTGATGCTCGCGGGATCAGTGATCGTGTCGATCATCCTCGATCCGTTGCTGATCGCGGGCGTGGGACCCTTCCCGAAGCTCGGCGTGGAGGGTGCGGCGGTGGCGTCGGTGATGGTGCGCGGCGGCGGGTTTCTCTTGGGGCTCGTGATCGCCCTGCGCCGCGGGCTGATCCGCATCGCGGCGCCCGACTGGCGCGCGCTGCCCACGATCGTCCGCATCGGCGCGCCGCTGTCCCTCGCCGGCGTGCTGCTGTCGGTCATCTATATGATCCTCACGCGGTTCACGTCGCAGTTCGGCACGCCGGCGCTCGCGGCGCTCGGGATCGGCCATAAGATGGAAGGGCTGGGGTTCATCGCGATCAGCGGCTTCTCGCTCGCGGCGAGCGCGCTGGTGGGCCAGAACCTCGGCGCGGGGCAGGAGGACCGCGCGCGCGAAGCGGTGCGGCTCACCGTGAAGTATTGCCTGATGGTCACGGTGCCCACGGCGGTCGCGTTTCTGCTGGTCCCGACGTTTTTCGTCCACCTGTTCACGTCGGATCCCGCCGTGATCAGCGACGGCGTGCTCTACTTGCGTGTGGTCGCCTTCGCGCAGATCGGGCAGAGTTTCGAGCTGATTCTCGAGGGGGCGCTCGCCGGGGCGGGGTACACGTTCTGGCCGCAGATCGTCAGCATTTCGCTCACGACGATGCGCATTCCGCTCGCGGCCTGGTGGTCGGCCCTCGGGGGCCTCTTGGGGATCTGGTTGGCGTTGAGCGTGACGGCGATCGCGCGGGGCGTGGCGATGATCGTGTTCTGGAGGCAAGGCGCGTGGCGGACCGCACGAGTCTGATCACACTGCTAACGGACTTCGGCCTCTCCGACTCCTACGTCGCCGAGGTCAAGGGCGTGCTTCTGACGCGCGCGCCGCGAGCGACGCTCGTCGACATCTCGCATCAGGTCCCACCCGGCGACGTGCGCGCGGGGCAGTACTTGCTGTCGCGCGCGTGGCGCCAGTTCCCCAAGGGCACCGTGCACCTGGCGATTGTGGACCCGGGCGTCGGCACGTCGCGACGAACAGATGCTCACCCGCGGAGGCGGCGAGGGCTCGGCGCGACGTGCCGACGCCCGGGTCCACAATCGCCAGGTGCACGGTGCCC
>DATHDT010000403.1:0-2264 GCA_035318905.1 Gemmatimonadales bacterium
CGCGTCCAACGCGATCGCCACGCTGGTCGCCACGCGGGCCGCGACGCCGCTGCAGGCGATCCTGCTCGCGTCGGTGTTCAACCTGCTCGGCCCGCTGTTCCTCGGCGCAGCCGTCGCCGACACGATCGGCGGCATCGTCACCGTCCCGCCGAACGTGACGGTTGAGGTCATTGGCGCCGGCCTGGCCGCGGCGGTGACCTGGAACCTCGTGACCTGGCGGCTCGGCCTGCCGTCGAGCTCCGGGCACGCGCTCGTCGGCGGCCTCGTCGGCGCCGCCGTCGTCGAGGGCGGCGTGCACGCGATCAACTGGGGCGGGATCGAGGACTGGCGGCCCGTCGGCGTCTTCGGGATCCTGATCGCGCTCGCGCTGTCCCCGGTCCTCGGCGGGGTCGCGGCGCTGCTGCTCATCCGTGCGGCGCGCGCCGTCGCGCACCGGGCCACCCGGCGCTGGCGCGCGCCGGTGGGGGCCGGGGAGTGGGGGATGTCGGCCGCGCTCGCGTTCAGCCACGGTGCCAACGACGCCCAGAAGTCGATCGGCGTGATCGCGGCGCTGCTGCTCGCTGGGGGGCAGATCGAGACGCTTGCGGCGCCGACGTGGTCGAAGGTCGTGTGCGCCGCGGCGCTGACCGCCGGCACGGCGCTTGGCGGATGGCGGATCATTGCCACCGTGGGCCGCCGCATCTACCGCATCCGCCCGGAGGAAGGCCTAGCCAGCCAGACCGCGTCGGCCGGCGTGATCTTCGGGTCCTCGCTGCTGGGGGCGCCGGTCTCCACCACGCAGGTGGTCGCGTCGTCGGTGGTGGGGATCGGCGTCGGCCGGCGCCGCTGGCACCACGTGCACTGGTCGGTCGTGCGCAACATGGGCCTGGCGTGGCTGATCACCATGCCCGTGTCCGCGGCGCTCGGCGTCGTGGCGCTCGAGCTGTGGCGGCTGGTGACGTGACCCGCAAGCACTGGTTCCTGCCCGAGACCCCGGACGTGCTCGGGATGCTGCGCCGCCAGATGGCGGTCACGATCGACGGCGCGGACGTGTTCGCGCGCTGGGCGGGCGGCGACGCGGCGGCGGCCCAGGCCGTACGCGATGCCGAGCACCAAGGCGATGTCGCCAAGCGCGACCTGCTGAGCGCGCTCCGGGAGGCGTTCGTCACCCCCATCGAGCCCGAGGACCTGTTCGCGCTCTCGCGCGGGATCGACCGCATCCTCAACTACGTCACCGACCTCGTTGAGGAGTCCGAGGCGATGGCCTCCCCGCCCGATGAGGGGATCGCAACAATGGCCGGCCTGCTCGGCGACGCGCTGCGCCACCTCGACGACGCGCTATCAAAGCTCGGGATCGACGGCGACCAGGCGACCGCGTCCGCGGACGCCGCCATCGCTGCCCAGCACCAGCTCGAGACCGCCTGCTACGCCGGAATGGTGGGGCTGCTCGGCGTCGAGGACCGCACGGAGCGGATCACCCGCCGCGAGCTGTACCGCCGCTTCTCGCGGATCGGCGAGGCCGTGGTCGACGTCGCCGAGCGCATCGTCTACGCCGTCGTCAAGCAGAGCTGAGCGGGGCATCATCCCGATCGGGGGATGCGCCGCCCGAGGGCCGTTGGGAGCGTCGGCCGCGATGCCCAGCGAGTGGCTTTTGCTCGGCACGGCGCTGAACGTTTCCGCTGACCGCTTCCTCCGACGACGACCAGGAGCGATTCGCACGCCCTGGTCGTCGGGATCTTGCCTACCGTTGTTCGCCGGTGTTGATCATTCGGCAGACAATGCTCGGTGTACGCCATTGGTTGCAGCGCTCCATCGAGGTTGATCATGGAGCGCGTATCTCGAGGCCGCTCGCGCATCGCGCTCTGAACCCCGCCGCCGTAGCCGACGCTCGCAGCTCAGAGTCGCCGCTCGGTCTCCGTGGCGAAACGTGCCGCGACTGTCTTGCGCAGTGACAAAGTGCTCGAGATCCATGATCGTCACGCTACGGGTGACCGGTCACGGAGCGGGTTGGCCCGATCGGCTACGGCAGCTGACGGATGGCGAGCGGCCGCAAGGCTGCGGATCGGGATCGTCCAGCGCCTGCTGCAGGAACTGCATGAGGCAGCCGTCCCCATGTGCGTAGCCGCGCATCAAACCCGCCTCGGCCGCACGCACGCCCCGCAGCGCGTTCCACTTTTGCTCGTCGAAGTACCAGGGCCTTCCCGTCCCGGCCCAACCGCCGGACTCGCGTCGCACCGCGTCGTCGACGGCGATGATCTTCAGCAGCGCCTCCAGACGGCCCCGCC
>DATHDT010000404.1:0-4347 GCA_035318905.1 Gemmatimonadales bacterium
ACCCCTTCATCTGACGGCGGGCCAGCTCGTGCTGCGGGTGAGACGGCAGCCCCGGATAGTAAATCTTCTTCACGCCGCGCTGCGTGCCGAGCCACTCGGCGATGCGGCGGCCGTTGGCGTCGTGCTGGCGCATGCGCAGCGCCAGGGTCTTGGTGCCGCGCAACGCGAGCCAGCAGTCGAAGGGTCCCGGCACGGCCCCCGAGCTGTTCTGCAGGAAGCCGAGGCGCTCGGCGAGATCGTCGCGGCTCGTCACCAGCATGCCACCGATCATGTCGGAGTGGCCGTTCAAGTATTTGGTCGTGGAGTGGAGGACGATGTCGGCGCCGTACAGCAGGGGTTGCTGAAAGAACGGCGTGGCGAACGTGTTGTCCACGACGAATAACGCGCCGGCCTTTTTCGCGATCTCGCCGGTCGCGGCGAGGTCGCAGAGTCGCATCATCGGGTTCGTCGGGGTTTCGGCGTAGACGATCTTCGTCGTGGGCGTCACGGCCGCCGCGACCGCCGCGGTGTCGCCGCCGTCCACGAACGTGAACGTCAAGCCGAGGCGCGACCAGATGTGCGTCATCTGACGATGCGAGCCGCCGTACACGTTCTCGCCGCTCACAACGTGATCGCCCTGCGACAACAGCTTCATCACGGAGTCGAGCGCGGCGAGTCCCGAGCTGAACGCGAAGCCGTAGCGCGCGCCTTCGAGCGACGCGACGTTGCGCTCGAGCGCTTCGCGCGTGGGGTTGCTCGTGCGCGCGTACTCGTACCCCTTGTGCTTGCCAAGGCCCTGCTGGACGTACGTGGAGGTCTGATAAATCGGCGTCATCACTGCGCCGGCGAGCGGTTCGGGTACCTGTCCGGCGTGTACGGTGCGGGTCGCGAAGCGGAGCGTGAGGTCGGTATCGACAATACGCGTCATGGTCGGAACGTAAGGGCGCCTTCCCCCAGGGGCAAGCGACGCATACTGTTAGCGCACGATGTCGCCATTTGCCGGAATGCGCTGCCTCGTCGTGGACGACGAGCCGCGCCTGCGCCGTGTGCTGATCCGCCTCCTCGAGGGGGAGGGGTTCGTGTGCCGGGAGGCGGGCTCGGGCGTCGAGGCACTGGCGCTGCTCGAGCAGGAGCCGGTGCCGCTCCTCATCTCGGACCTGCGGATGCCGGAGATGGACGGCGTCGGCTTGCTGCGCGAGGTGACGGCCCGCTGGCCCGAGACCGCAGTGATCGTCGTGACGGCCGTCGCCGAGGTCGAGAGTGCTGTGGCCTGCCTCCAGATGGGCGCGCTCGACTACGTCGCCAAGCCGTTTCATTTGGACGAGGTGCGCGCGCGGGTCACGCAGGCGCTCGACAAGCGCCGTCTCATCCAGGAGAACAAGAGCTACCAGGCGCATCTCGAGGAGCGCGTCGAAGCCCAAGCCCGGCGCATCGAGGAGCTTTTTCTCGAAGGCGTGCACGCCCTGGTGCACGCGCTCGAAGCGAAAGACGGGTACACGCGCGGTCACTCGATGCGCGTGTCGCACTACGCGGTGAACATCGCCCGCGCGTTGCAGCTCGATAAGGACCTCGTGGATACGATCGCGTTGGGTGCCGAGCTGCACGATGTGGGCAAGATCGGCGTGAGCGAAGGCATCCTGCACAAGGCCGGCAAGCTATCCGAAGTGGAGTACCGCCACATTATGGAGCACCCGGTCATCGGCGCGCGTATCCTGGGTCCCCTGATGCGCGACGCCCCCGGTGCGCTGTCGATCGTGCGGTCCCACCACGAGCGGTTCGACGGCAAGGGTCTCCCAGACGGGCTGGCGGGCGAGGCGATCTCATTTGAGGCGCGCGTGGTCGCGGTCGCCGACGCGTTTGACGCGATGACGAGCGTCCGTCCGTACCGTCCCTCACTCCAGGTTTCCGCCGCAATGAAGGAGTTGGATGAAGGGAAGGGCGTGCAGTTCGACCCCGCCGTCGTCGACGCCTTCCGGCGAGCCTTCCCCGAGCTGAAGTCGCTCCCGATTCCCACCCCGCAGCTCCAGCCCCTGCGCCTGCCGGTCCGCGCGATGGAGGCTCGCCGCGCCTGATGTCGGACACGCTCATGGTGGGTGTGGCGGGGGTGCGGGGGCTCGTGGGTACCGATCTCACACCAGAAGTCGTCGCGCGCTGGGCCGCGGCCTTTGGCACCTGGGCGAAGTCCGGCAAGGTCGTGCTCGGCCGGGACGCGCGCACCTCGGGCCCGATGTTCGCGCGCGCGGCGACAGCGGGATTGATGTCCGTCGGCTGCGACGTGATCGACGTCGGACTCGTCACGACGCCCACGGTGCAGCTCGCCGTCGAGCACCACCGCGCCGCGGGCGGGATCATCCTCACCGCAAGTCACAACCCCATCGAGTGGAACGCGCTCAAGTTCGTCGGCCCCGACGGCATCTACCTGGGTGTCGACGCCGGCGCCCGCGTCGGCGCGCTGGCCCGAGACGGCAACTTCGGGCGCGCCGGGTACGACGGCGTCGGGGACGTCACCGCCGACCCAGACAGCATTGCGCGGCATCTCGATGCGTTGCTCAAACTCCGCGCCCTCGACGTGAAGGCGATCCGGCGGCGGCGGTTCCGCGTCGCGCTCGATACCGTGCGCGGGGCCGGGGGCGTCGTCATGCCCGAGCTGCTCGACCGGCTGGGATGTCGCGTGGCCGCGATCAACCTCGAACCCGACGGCCACTTCCCCCGGCCTCCCGAGCCCCTCCCCGAACATCTGAAGCCGCTCGGCGCCCTCGTGCGCCGCCACAAGGCCGATGTGGGCATCGCCGTGGATCCCGATGTCGATCGCCTGGCGCTCGTGGACGAGAGAGGCAAGGCGATCGGCGAGGACTATACGCTCGCCTTCGCCGTCCGGGCGGTGCTCGGGAAGAGAGGGAAGGGGAAGACCGTTGTGTGCAATCTCTCCACGAGCCTCGTGGTGGAGGACGCTGCTCGCGAGTGTGGTGCGACGGTCGTTCGCTCTCCCGTCGGCGAGGCGCATGTGGCACGCACGATCATCGCGCACAAGGCCGCCATCGGCGGGGAAGGGAACGGCGGTGTGATGTACCCGCCACTGCACGTGGGGCGTGACGCGCCGCTGGCCGCAGCGTTCGTGTTGGCCCTGCTGACGCACGAGCGTCGGACCGTGAGTGAGCTGGTGGCCAGCGCGCCGCGCTACTCGATCGTGAAGGACAAAGTCGAACGCGGAACGCGGAATGCGGAACGCGGAATGGATGACGTTTATGCGGGGCTGCGTCAGAGGTTTCCCGAGGGGAGCGCCGACACGCAGGACGGTCTGCGGCTGGCCTGGCCCGACCGCTGGCTGCACGTGCGGCCGTCGAACACGGAGCCGATCATCCGGCTCATCGCCGAGGCGCCGACGGTGGCGGACGCGCAGCGGCTGACCGACGAGGGACGACGCCTATGTGCGGGATCGTAGGCTATGTGGGGAAGCGAGTCGCGGCGCCTCTGGTGCTCGAGGGACTGAAGCGCCTCGAGTACCGCGGTTATGACTCGGCGGGTCTCGCCGTCGTGCACGATGGGCGCATCGAGATCTTCAAGGCCGCCGGCAAGATCGCGATGCTGGAGCGCGAGCTGGGGAGCACCCCGCCCGCCGGCCACACCGCGATCGCCCACACGCGCTGGGCCACGCACGGCGCCCCGACCACGATCAACGCGCACCCGCATTCCGACTGCGGCGGCACGCTCGCGCTCGTTCACAATGGCATCATCGAGAACGCCGGCGCGCTGCGCACCGCCCTGACCAAGCGCGGCCACGTGTTCCGCTCCGAGACGGACACCGAAGTCCTGGTGCACCTGGTGGAGGAGGTGCACACGCAGGGGCGGCCCCTGGTCGACGCGGTCGCCGGTGCCCTACGGCAGGTCGAGGGCACGTACGGGATCGCCGTCGTGTCGAGCCGCGAGCCCGACACGATCGTGGCGGCGCGGCGTGGCTCGCCGCTGCTCGTCGCGATCGGCAATGGTGAGAACTTCGTCGCCTCCGACGCCTCGGCGGTGCTGGCCCACACCCGGTCGGTCGTGTACCTCGACGAGGGTGAGATCGCCGAAGTCCGGCCCGGCGACTACCGCATCATGGACCTCGCCGCGGTCGAAAAGGAAAAGGCGATCACCCAGGTGGACTGGGATCTCGCCACGATCGAGCGCGGCGGATTCGCGCACTTCATGCTCAAGGAGATTATGGAGCAGCCGGAGAGCATCCGGAACACGCTGCGTGGCCGGCTCCTCGAGGAAGAGGGCACCGTCAAACTGGGCGGGCTCAACATCACCGACGAAGATCTGCTCAAGGTTCAGCGGATTGTGATCACGGGCTGCGGGACTTCGTGGCACGCCGGGCTGATCGGCGAA
>DATHDT010000405.1:0-3866 GCA_035318905.1 Gemmatimonadales bacterium
CTCCATGAGCGGCACGTGTTTGTGCGCCGCCGCGTGGAACACGACGTCCGGTTTGAACCGGACGACGACGTCACGCAGCGGGGCCGCGTCGCAGATGTCGACTCGCTCGAACTGCGCGTTCCCTGGAACGTTGCTCGTCGATCCGGTGGAGAGATCGTCCACGATGCACACGCGGTAGCCGTCCGCCAGCAGGCGATCGACGAGGTGCGAGCCGACGAACCCCGCTCCGCCCGTCACCAGCGCGCGGCGACCGGTGCCGGTCACGCTGTGACGATCCCCAGCGGCGGCGATGTCTTCCAGCGACCGCGGGTGAAGTCCGGGAAGGCGGCGGGGCGGCCGCCGTTTGCCACCGACCATTCGGAGAGGGGCGTGACGACGCTGAGCGCCGCCGCGTCGTAGACATTCATGTCCGTGGGGACACCTTCGCGCAGGCACTTGATGAGTCGATAGTCCTCGAGGAAGTCCATGCCGCCGTGCCCGGCGCCGCGGCTCTTCGCCTCCATCTGTTTCCAGAGGGGATGGTCGAACTCGGCGAGATATGCCTCCGCCGGCTCCCATTCGTCTTCCTTGCTCCGCCCCTCGATGTACACGCGGTCCGGGTAGCCCTGAAACAGACCGCGAGTGCCCTGCACCACGTGGATGCGGCTGTAGGGGCGTGGGAGGTTTGTCTGGTGGCCAACGCTGATCGTGCGCCCGTTCGCCGTCCTGATGAGGCTCACGTTCACATCGCCCAGGACGTACTGCTCCCGCCGTTGGACTGATCCCTCCGGGAAGTGCTCGCGAGCGTAGAGCTGCAGGCCACGGGAGGGACTGCTCATGGAAACGAGGGATGCAAACCGGTCGCCGCGGTTGATGTCCATACAGTTGGCGACGGGTCCGAGGCCGTGCGTGGGATAAAGGTTGCCGTTCCGTTTCATCGAATGAGCGCGGCGCCACAGTCCCTCGCCTTCGGGACTGAACTTCACGGACCGCAGGTCGTGCAGGTACCCGCCTTCGCCGTGCAGGATCTCTCCGAACAGGCCCTGGCGCACCATATGGAACGCCATCATCTCCATCCGCCCGTAATTGCAGTTCTCCATCATGACGCAATGCTTGCGGTGCTTCTCGGCGTAGTCGACGAGCGCCCAGCAGTCCTCGGTCGTGTAGGCCGCGGGCACTTCGGTCGCCGCGTGCTTCCCGTTCCGCATCGCCGCGAGGCAGATCGGGACGTGCCACTCCCACGGCGTGGCGTTGAACACCAGGTCCAGCTCCTCCTCCTCGCACATGCGGACGAAGTCCGTGGGACCGCGGGAGTAACCCGTCGGGCGCGGGAACCCGGCCTGCTCCACCATGTCCTGGATCTTGGTCACTTTTTCGGGCACGATGTCGTCCACGGCCTTGATCACGCACCCCTCGACCCGCAGCAGGTTCTGCACGTGCGCCGTCCCCTGCCCGCCAACGCCGACGAACCCGATGCGCACGGTCTCCATGGGCGGGCCGGCGAGGAACGGCTCGACGCCGGAGGAGGCGGCGCGCGCGTCGCCGAGCACGGTCATGCCGAGGCCGCCGGCGATCAGCTTCAGCGCGTCGCGCCGGCCCAGGTCGTCGCTGCTGGTGGTCACGTGCGGAAGGGCTCCTTTGCGGGGGCGACGAAAATACCTACCTTCTCAGGGATGGGTAAGACACCCGCCTTCGCGAACCTCACGGTTCTCGCCCATCCCCTGATCCAGCACAAGCTGACGATCCTCCGGGACCGCCGCACCAGCACCCGCGACTTCAAGCAGCTGGTCAACGAGATCGCGATGCTGATGGCCTACGAGGTCACGCAGGACCTGCCCCTCGAATCCGTCGACATCGAAACGCCGCTCGAGAAGACGTCGGGGCGCCAGGTGGCCGGCAAGAAACTCACGCTCGTGCCCATTCTGCGCGCCGGGTTGGGCATGGTGGAGGGGATCTCGCAGCTGATCCCGTCGGCCCGCGTCGGGCACATCGGACTGTACCGCGACCACGACACGCTCCAGCCGGTCGACTACTACTTCAAGATTCCCTCGGGCGAGCAGGACCGGACCTTCTTCGTGCTCGACCCCATGCTCGCCACGGGCGGCTCCGCGGTCGCGGCCGTGAGCGCACTGAAGCGCGCCGGCGCCCCGCGGGTGCGGTTTCTCTGCCTCGTCGCCGCGCCGGCGGGCGTGCAGGCCATGCTCGACGCGCATCGCGATGTCCCCGTCTACACCGCCGCGCTCGACCGCGAACTGAACGCCAAAGGCTACATCCTCCCCGGGCTGGGTGACGCCGGCGATCGCCTGTTCGGCACCAGATGACGGAATCTGTCATATCTTGACAAAGTGACGTAATACGTCATTATTGTAGATATGACGAAAAACGTATCCTACGTCGCCCTGCTCGCCGACATCATCGGCTCCCGTACCTTGCCGCCGCGCGAACGCGCGCGGCTGCAGGACGACCTGCGCGAAGCGCTCCACGCGGTGAACCGCCGCTGGCGCGCGAACATCGCCGCCGGGTTCGCGATCGCGCGTGGCGACGAGATCCAGGGTCTCCTAAAAGACGCCAGTGCCGTCTGGGACATCGCCCACTGGCTGCGGCACGCGTTCCCGACCGTGAACTGGATCATGGCCTGCGGGCTCGGGCCGATCACCACGGCACTGGCACACACGGCGGTGGAGGTCGACGGTCCTTGTTTCCACGCCGCCAGCGCTGCGCTCGAGGACGCCAAGCGACATCGCCAGGTTTTCGTCTTCCGCGGGTTTCCCCCCGCAGTCGACGGTCTGGCTGCGTACTACTCGGGGCTCTACTGGAGCTGGACCCCCCGGCAGCGCCGCCAGGCCGCCGCGCTGCGAATGGACGATGCAAGGACGCCACAGGTCGAGCGTGTAAGGGTCCATCCCACCGCGATTTCCCACATGAAACGCCGCATGGCCTGGCCGCTCGTGGCCGAGGGCGATAGAATGTTGCGCGCGGCTCTCGGCGCTACTGGGGAGGCTCGGTGAATCCGCTCGCACTCGTCCCGCTGCTCGCGTACACGATCGTCGCCGTACTCTGGCCCGCGCAGATCGACGGCCACCGTCGCGGCCGCACGCTTCTCCTCGTCGAGGCAGTGATCGTGTTGGCGGCGATCATCCTCGGCCAACAGCTCGCCAAGCTCGTGACGCCGAGCGCCACGGGATATCGCTGGGGGGCCGTGGGGCTCTTCGCGACGGGCTATCTCTACGTCTGCATCCGCGGCATCGTCCTCGTCCGCTCCGTGCTCGAGCTCCCCGCGCTACAGATGCGGCGCGACGATGACCGCAACGCCGGCGCCATCGAGATCGCCCGCGGCCGCACCATCGGCTCCCTGGAGCGGGCCATCGCCCTGACTCTGGTACTGCTGGGCCAGTACGCGGCCCTCGGCCTCATCGTGGCCGCCAAGTCGGTCGCGCGCTTCAAGGCCCTGGAAGACCGCGAGTTCGCCGAGTACTTCCTGATCGGTACCCTGGCCTCCCTGCTCCTGGCCCTGGCCGGGGGCCTCGGCCTGGAAGCCCTGCTGCGCTGAGCCTTTCCCGCGTAACCCTTTCCCGCTTCCCCGTGTCAGACAGGTAGTTACGAGCGTGACCTGTCGCCTCGGAGCTCCGTGGACGAACGAGATCTGATCAACCGCGTCCGCGCCGGGGATGGCAGCGCCGAACGCGCCTTATACGACGCCCATGTCGATCGCGTCTACCGCCTGGCCTACCGGCTGGCCGGAGACGATGCGCTCGCACAGGACTTCACGCAGGAAACGTTCATCCGGGCGTTCGAAAAGCTCGACACGTTTCGCGGCGATTCGGCGCTGTCCACGTGGCTGCACACGATCACCACCACGGTCGTCTTGAACGGCCTGCGCAAGGTGA
>DATHDT010000406.1:0-12023 GCA_035318905.1 Gemmatimonadales bacterium
AAGAACCGCTCCGAGCGCGCCAGGGCCGCTTCGGACAGGAAGACATACTTCCCGTAGCGCCGCAGGAAGGGGCCGCCGATCCAGTGCGCGCCATAGTAGTTGGCGAGCGCGCCGAGGACGCTCCCCAGCACGCCGCACGCCAACGCGACGACGAAGCTCATCTCGCCCTTGGCGGCGAGGTAGCCCGCCGGCGGCATCACCAACTCACTGGGCACGGGCAGGACCGACGATTCCATCGCCATCAGGATGACGATGCCAGGGTAGCCCAGGTCGCGGAAGCGATCCAGCAGCCAGTGGACGAACGATTCAAGCATCGAAGCCGTGCTCCCCCACCAGGGGGACGAAGCGGGCCGCGCCGAGGGGAGTGACTTCCACCCCGCTGGCGGTGCGGCGCACGAGGGTCAGGGTCTGAGCGCCCTTCGCCCCCAGCGGGATGATCATCCGTCCCCGCGGCGTCAGCTGGTCCACGAGGGGCTGTGGCACCTCGGGCCCCCCCGCCGCTACGAGAATGGCGTGGTAAGGCGCGTAGGCGCTCCAGCCAAGGGTACCGTCGCCCACGAGCAGCGACACATTCGCGGCCGCCGCCGCTCTGAGGGCCGCCTGGGCCGTTTCGGCGAGGCCCCGGACCCGCTCGATCGTGAACACCTGATCCGCGAGCGCTGCCAGCAGGGCCGTCTGGTAGCCCGAGCCGGTGCCGATCTCGAGGACCCGCTCCTTACCGGTCAGCGCCAGCGCTTCGAGGTAACGCGCCTGCGTGAAGGGCTGGGAGATCGTCTGGCCGTTGCCGATGGGCAGCGCGGCGTCCTCGTAGGCGCGGTGACGCACGGCTTGCGGGACGAAGAGGTGGCGGGGCGTCTCGGCGAACGCTCGGAGGACGGCCAGGTCGCGGATCCCCTTGGCTCGGAGCCCCTCGACGAGGCGCGCCCGATACCCACCGAAGCCATCGCGACCCCCGCCGGTCACGTCCCGAGATTCCACTGCCGCACGACCTCGAGGAGCTCGTAGTTGGTTAGGTCGACGTGCAACGGCGTCACCGAGATATACCCGTCCTTGACCGCCTGGAAGTCCGAGTCGGCGCCCCCCGACCAGGTGACGTGGCCGCCGCCGATCCAGTAGATGTCGCGCCCCCAGGGGTCCTTCATGCGGGCGATCTCTTCGTGGAAGACGCGGCTACCGAGGTTCGTGACTTTGACGCCCTTGACCGCCGCCGCGGGCACCGCCGGGAGGTTGATGTTGAGGAGCGTTTCCTCCGGGAAGTTCTCGACCTTCACGATGCGCTCGATGAGGCGCTGCAGGCCCGCGCGGTGGCTCTCCAGGTGCTCGAGGTCGAAGCTGCCGTACGAGACGGCGATGCTGGGGATCCCGGCCGCCAGGCCCTCCATCGCGGCAGCCACGGTGCCTGAATAGAGGACGTCCTCGCCCATGTTTGGGCCGTGATTGATCCCGGAGATCACCCAATCGGGCTCCTGCGGCATGAGGGCGCCGAGGGCTAGCAGCACGCAGTCGGTCGGCGTCCCGTCCACCTGGAAGGCGCCGTCGGCGCGGCGATTGGCGCGCACGGGGCGATGCAGCGTGAGAGAGTGCGACGTGCCGCTTTGTTCGCGGTCGGGCGCGACGACGGTCACCTGCCCCACCGTCGCGCAGACGTCCGCGAGCATGCCGATCCCCTTCGCCAGGATGCCGTCGTCGTTCGAGACGAGGATCTTCATGCGGCCCCTATCACGATCCGGCGGGCGTAGCGGGCGAACACGCGCACCACCCGCCACGTATCGGCCCAGGGCCGGAAGTGGCTCGTGGCGCCCGCGTAGATCGTGGGAACGGCAACGCTTTGCACGCGAAACCCCTCGTCGCACGCAGCCAACAGAAACGCGGTCTCGTAGTCGTAGCGGTCGCCGGCGGGGCGAACGCGCTCGGCCAGGGCCCGCGTGAAGGCTCTGAAGCCCGTCTGCGCGTCCCTGACACCCTGCCCCGCGATCCGCGTCGCCAGCCGGGCGGAGATCCAGTTGGTGATGCGCCGCCCGAACGGCATCGCACCGGTGCGCTCGCGCGCGCCCAGGACCAGCTCGGCGCGACCCTCCGCGATGGGGGCCAGGAGGCGTAGAATCTCGGCGGGCGGGTGTTGGCCGTCGGCGTCCATCGTCACGACGACGTCGGCACCGGCGGCGAGGGCGGCCGCGATACCCGTCGCGAGGGCGGCGCCCTTGCCGCGGTTCGTGTCGTGCCTCAAAACCGTCGCACCCGTCCCCCGTCCCACGTCCCCCGTCCCGTCCGTTGAACCGTCGTCCACCAGGTACACCGGGGCGATCGCGCGCGCGCCCGCGACCACGTCGGCGACCGTGCGGGCCGCCTGATACGCTGGAATCACGATGGCAACCTTGGCGTCAGCGCGTGCCGGCATTCGGCGAGCTGTTTCCCTCGAGGATTCCCAGGACCGACTTCAGCTCGGCGCGCAGCTCCTTCACTGTCTCCGTGGCGAGCGCGCGGCGCGCCTCGGGCTTCAGCTCGCCCGAACGGCGATACTGCTCGATCTTCTGGCGCGCGCCTTCGATCGTGTACTTCTCCGTGTAGAGCAGGTGCTTTACGAGCATGATCAGCTCGATCTCGCGGCGCTGGTAGACGCGGTTTCCCGAGCGGTTCTTGGCCGGGTTCAGGAATCGGAACTGGCTTTCCCAGTACCGCAGGACGTGCGGCTTCAGATCGGTGAGCTGGCACACTTCACCGATCGAAAAGAATTCCTGCACCGGATGCGTCGGTAGACTCGCGCTCATCGCCACTGCTCCGCCTTGAGGTCGCGTTCCATCAAATCGGTGACCGCCTGCCGCGGCGCCTTCCCGTGGAAGAGCACGGCCGCCACTTCGCGCGCGATGGGGAGCTCGACGCCGTGCCGCTCGCCCAGCGCCACGGCTGTGCGCGCCGTGTTCACGCCTTCCGCCACCGTCGGTTTCCCTGCCTGCGCCTGTTCAAGCGTCTGCCCCTGCCCCAGCGCCACGCCCAGGCTCCGGTTGCGCGACAGCGCGCCGGTCGCCGTGAGAATCAGGTCGCCCATGCCCGCGAGCCCCGCAAACGTCATGGGGTCAGCGCCGAGCGCCACGCCGAGTCGCGTGATCTCCGCGAGCCCGCGCGTGATCACCGCGGCGCGCGTGTTGAAACCCAGCCCCAGCCCTTCGAGGATCCCCGCCGCCAACGCGATCACATTCTTCAGCGCGCCGCCCAGTTCGACACCGATGACGTCGGTGTGCGAGTAGACGCGAAAGTGGCCGGCGGAAAAGACGCGCTGCGCCCGCTGGGCCACGGCATGGTCGGCTGCCGCTGCCACGACCAATGTCGGCTGCCGCTGATAGACCTCCTGCGCGAACGACGGCCCCGACAACACCGCCACCGGCGTGCCCTTCGGCAGCACTTCCTCCAGGACAGTCGAGGGACGCTCGAGCTTGTCGGGATCGAGCCCCTTGGACACGCTCACGACGAGCGGCTGCGTACCGCCTTTGGGAAACGCGGCCGCTGCCTCCGTCATGACCGGACGCACCGCGTGCGCCGGTGCCGCCGAGACAACCACCTCCGCGCCTCGCACCGCCGGGCCGAGGTCGCCCTCCGCGCGCAAGGCGGGCGCCAGCGACGCCCCCGGGAGAAACACCGGGTTCGCGTGCTGCCGGTTCACGGCCTCGACCACCTCCGGCTCGCGCGCCCAGATCGTCACCGCGTCGCCCTTGCGGGCGAGAAGGTCGGCGAGCGCGGTGCCCCAGGCCCCGCCGCCGATGACGGCGATCTTCGTCATGTTCCCACTCTGAAGAGTGGGCCCGGGGAATCACTGCGCCTGAGGCGCAGTGTCGTATCGGGCCCACGCTTTGAGCGTGGGAACGGGCCGGTGCTCACGTTGGTACTTGCCCTCTCGCCCTGAACCTGTTCTCTGTCCCCGCAATCAAACGTTTGATATTGGGCCGATGCGCGACCACGATCAGGAGCGCGAGCACCACGCTCGCGCAGAAAGTGGGACCCCCTCCTGCCGTCAGGCGCACCCACACCGGGAACGTCAAGGCCGCCACGATCGAGCTGAGCGAGACGAATCCCGTGATCCAGAGACAGAGCCCCCACACCGGGAGCGCGATCGCGAACGCCAGGGGTGCCAGGGCGAGGAATACGCCTGCGGCCGTCGCCACGCCCTTGCCCCCGCGAAACCGCACGTAGGGCGAGAACATGTGCCCCACCACGGCCGCGCCGCCCAGCGTTACGGGGAGCCACGCGGGACCGTTCGCCCAGCGGCCGAACAGGGCCACCGGAATCGCTCCCTTGGCGACGTCGATGATGGCCACCGGAATCGCGTAGGCCCACCCCAGAATCCGATAGACGTTCGTTGCCCCGAGATTCCTGGAGCCGTGCTCGCGCAGATCGATCCCCCGCCCCAGGCGCCCTGCGATGTAGCTCGTTGGTGTCGCGCCAAGGAGATACGAGGCAAGCATCCAGAGCGCGGCGCTCACCGCCGCCCCTTTTTGCGGCGGAACTTGATCGTGAGTGGCGCGCCGGTGAAGTCCCACGCTTCGCGAAACCCGTTGTGCAGGTACCGCGAATACGACTCGGGCACCGCCTCGGGACGATTGGCGACCACCGCGAAGCGTGGCGGCGCCGTGCCGACCTGTGTCGCGTAGAAGAGGCGCAGCGACTCGCCGACGGGCTGGGGCGGCTGTTGCTTCGCGACCAACGACTCCAACACACGATTCACTTCGGCGGTCGGCACGCGCTTCTCACGCTCCGCGGCCACCGCGAGGATCGCATCGAGGAGCTTGGTGACGCGCTGCCCGGTCTTGGCCGAGACGTAATAGAATGGAATGAACGCCAGGAACGGCGCGCGCGCCCTGAGCTCCTTCTCGCCGCGCACGGCCGTGTTCGTTTCCTTCTCCTCGATCAGGTCCCACTTGTTCACGGCGATGAGCACGCCCACGCCCTTGTCCCAGGCGTCGTTCGCGATGCGCATGTCCTGTTCGTGCAGCCCGTCGTTCGCGTCCACCACCAGGACGCAGACCTGGGCCTGGTCGATGGCGCGGGAGGTGCGCAGCGTCGAGTAGAACTCGAGGTCCTCGTTGACCTTGCTGCGCTTGCGTAGCCCCGCCGTATCGATAAAGACGAGCCGGTGTCCCTCGTGCACGAACGGCGTATCGATCGCATCGCGAGTTGTGCCCGGCTCGGCCGCGACGACAAGCCGATCCTGCCCGAGCAGCCGGTTCACGATGCTCGACTTGCCGACGTTGGGACGGCCCACGACCGCCACGCGGATCGCATCCTCTTCCGGAGCCGCGCCCTCGGCGGGCAGCAGCGTCACGAGCTTGTCCAACAGGTCGCCGCTGTTCTTGCCGACTTGCGCCGAGACCGGGAAGGGTTCGCCCATTCCCAGCTCGTAGAATGAGAGCTGGCGGGTCTCGTTCGGCAGATCGTCGCACTTGTTCGCAACGAGCAGGATCGGGCGCTGGACCTTCCGCAGATATTGCGCGATCTCGAGGTCCTGTGGGTGCACGCCAGCCTGCACGTCCACCAGGAACACGAGGACATCGCTCTCGGCCACCGCCTGCTCCACCTGCCCGCGGATCGCCCGGTTCATCGGATCGGTGGACCCCGGGACCAAGCCCCCCGTGTCCACCAGCCAAAAGCGGCGCCCGTTCCATTCCGCGGGCGCGAAGTGACGGTCGCGGGTCACGCCCGGCTGCGCGTCGACGATGGCCTGACGACGCCCGATGATCCGGTTGAACAAGGTCGACTTGCCGACGTTGGGGCGGCCGATGATCGCGATGGTAGGCGCGCTCATATTCCCACCCTGAAGGGTGGGCTCGGCGGCACACTGTCCTTAAGGACAGCGATGTGCCGAGCGCAGGCTTTAGCCTGTGAACGGGCGGTCACGCCGCCACCCCCTCGTCCACCAACGCATCCGCAAAGTCGTACGAGAGCTTGATCGGCATCGGCAGCTGCGCCGCCAGCGCATGCGCCTCTACGTCGTCCATGAAGAGGAGGTCGTCATTCACGGCCTCGGCGGGAAGCAAGACCAGGTCGAGGTCGTGCCGCTCGCGCAGCGCCGCCAGTAACGTCGCGCCAGGGAGGAGACCCGCCGTCGTCACCGTCGGTCCGAACAGGGTGTTCTCGAGCGCCAGGATCTCGAACTGTGCGCCCGTCGCCGCGGCGAGGCCCGTCACGACCTGCGGCATGAGGGCCCCCATGGCGGTCCCCGTCACCACGCCGATGCGCTTGCCTTGCCAATCCCCCGCCCCGAGCTGGTCGCGCGCCGCGGCGATTCGCGTCTGCAAATAGCGCACCGCCCCTACGCCATTCTCCCGCTGCTCGAAATCACCGTACCACTCCGCGGGCGGCAGCGACTGCTCCGCCAGGAGGTACAGGTCGTCCGCGCCATAGCACCAGGGCGCGCCACGTTCGGCGAGAGCGCGTTCGGCGAATTCGCCCACGGCCCCAAGAGCAGCGCGGCATTCATCCCGCGTCGGTTGGCGCACGAGGTTGTGCTTGCTGAACTCCGTCAGGGCCACCGGCACGACGGATACAGACAAAACCGCTGGACCGATGCCGTACAGATCCGTGAGTGTGCGCACCAGCTGGTCCCCATCGTTCACGCCGGGCACAAGCACGACCTGCGTATGGAAGGTGATCCCCCGCTCCGCGAACCAGGTGAGCTGGGGCACGATCGCCTCGGCTTCCGGATTGCGCAGCAGAAAGCGACGCACGACCGGATCGGTCGCGTGCACCGACACGTACAGCGGCGACAACCGGTATTCCACGATGCGAGCCAGGTCCCACGGCTTGAGGTTCGTGAGGGTCGCGAAGTTTCCATAGCGGAACGAGAGCCGGTAATCGTCGTCCCGGATGTACAGCGCCTGGCGCAGCCCCAACGGGTTGCCATCCACGAAGCAGAAATCGCAGTGGTTCGCGCAGCGCCGAATGCGCGGTGCCTCGAGCGTCACACCCATCGGCAGCCCCTCGGGGCGCTCCACGTCGTACTCGACCTCCTCCCCCGAGGGGAGACGGGCCTTGAGCACGAACTGGTCGTCAGCCGTCAGGAACTCCCAATCGAGAAAGTCCTCGAGGTCACGTTCGTTGACCGCGAGGAGCTGCGTTCCGGGGAGGAGACCGAGGGCGGCACCCAGGGTGTCGGGCGCCACCGACTGCACACGAATCACTGCTGACCCACCTAGAGGTTCAAGGAGTTTGTGAGGCTTCGTGGTGCAACTTCAACGGCTAATATCGCTTAGGAGCGACGGTAACGCCAGCCGGTGAGGTCGCGACCGGAGACATGCAGCTCGATGGGCTGTGTCCCCTGGGGCGGCAGCGGAGGGATGTCGATGATTTGGGAGCCTCGGACTGCTCCCTGGGCGTCGAGAAACTCGAATGTGACGCGTTGGGCGGCGGACGCCGCGGAGCCCCCGTTGCTGGCCACGCCGCTGAGGGTGTAGCCAGCCGAGTCGGCGAGGAAGGTGGTGACGCCGATCTCGACCTGCAGTCCCCCGTCGGCGAGGTCTTTGTACTTCCGGGCCGAGTCGCCGCGCGCTCGCAGGTCCCACCCCGAGGCGAGCATCCGCAAGGTGGCGCGGTTCAACGGGTCGACCGCGGCGAGACGCTGGGCCGTCGCCAGGAGCCGCGTGCTGTCGCGGAGCGCGAGATAGCCGTTCGCGAGGTCGAGCAACGCGTCCCGGTCGTAGGGACGGCGCTCGAGCGCGCGTGTGAGCAGCTTCGTGGCGGGCACGAACAGATTCGCCCGGAGGGCGCCCCGACCCGCCTCGATCAGCACGTCGGGGTCGCTCGGTCCGCCCGGCGGGTAGATGGCGTCGAACGCCGGCTCAGCGTCTTTGGTACGGCCGCTCTGGTAGTACAGGCTCGCGAGGCTCGTCACGGCGTCGGTGGCCTCGGGATAGGCGGCGAGGTAGCTCCGGAAGGCCTGAATCGCGGGCTCGAAAGCAGGTTGGGCAGCGGCGCTGTCGGCGGCGACCTGCCCCGCCCGGGCCGCCAGTGCCCCCCGACGGTCGGCGACGCTCTGCGCGCGGGTGCCCGAGTCGCGGGCGAAGGCCTGCTGATCGGCCGGCGCCAGCCGGGCGCCGCGGGCCCGGCGGGAAGCTGATGACGCTTCGATACGCCCCAGCACGATCGAATCGACCACCAGGAGCCGCTGGATCGAGTCGCGACTGAAGCGCGTGTGCTGCCAGCGCTGCGCGGCGGGGTCGTTCTGAACGCGGCGCGCGGTCAGACGCGCGACACCGCCGAGCGCGTCCTTCTTCGCCTCCGCAAACGCGGTATCGGTACCGGCGAGCTGCGCGCCCTTGCCGAGGTAGTAGGCGGCCGAGTCAGCCTGGTCCTGGGAGAGATACAGCTGGCCAAGACTGAGGAAAGGCTTCGGCTGATCGGGCCTGAGTGCGCCGGCCTGGCGCAGCAACAGCTTGGCCGAGTCGGGCCGGTTCTCCTGCCAGTTACGCAAACCGGCGGCGACCACGTCGCGCCACAGACCGAGGCGATAGCCGGCGATGTCCTGTTTGCATTGGGGCGCCAGGGCTTCGGCACGGTTGAACGCGCTGTCGGCGCCGCCGGCGTCTCCCATCTCGACGTAGTAGCGGCCCAGGTAGTACCAGGCGGCGGGGTTCTTGTCCTGCCCGTCCCCGGTGATCGTGCGCCACAGCACGTCGAGCGTCTGTCGCAGCATGTGATCTCTGGTATTTGGCTTCTCGGCGGCGGTCTTGAGGTTGACGATCGCGGAGTTGACTCGGAAGTGCCCCGCCTTGATGTCACAGGGCGGCTGCGGAGGGTTCCACGTCTGAGCGGCGAGGGGAATGGCGCCGCTCAAGGCGGCGACGACGAGAACAGCCGGGCGCGACAGCATCGGTGGTGAGAGAGCGGGCGACGGGATTCGAACCCGTGACGTCCAGCTTGGGAAGCTGGCATTCTACCCCTGAATTACGCCCGCGAACTGGGCGGAATGTGTCTCCACATCCCGCCCCATGTCAATCGGCCTTCACTCCTTGTGGTACCGCCAGGCGACGACGCCCTTCGCCGGGACCTGAATCTCGAACATCTGCGTCCCCTGCGGCGGCAACGCCGGCACGTCGGTGGACTGTTTCGCGAGGGCCTCGCCCTGCGCATTCAGGAACTCGAAGACCAACTTGAACGGCTGCCCCGCGGTGTTACGCAGGTTGGTCACGAGCCCCTTCACGCGCGCCGTCGAGTCTTGCGCATCGAACTCGCTGAGCGTGACATCGGCCACGAGCGTGGAGTCAGCGAGGCGCAGGTAGTACAACGTCGAGTCGACACGCCCAACCCGCTGGTGCGCGAACGCGAGCAGGCGGATCGACATCCGGTTCATCGGATCCACGCCCACGAGCCGCCGCGCCACCGGAACGACGTGGGGCGAGTCGTTCACCTGGAGGTACGCGTTCATCAGATTGTACAAACCGTCGCGATAGTACGGGTTCATCTTGAGACCCGCCTCGAACGCCTCGGCGGCCAGGCGATACGTCACGCCGGATGACGTCTCGTAGTCCCGGATGATGCCCTTCGTAACCGAATCGCACCGCGCCTTGATCCGCACCGGCGTGAGCCGATTGGCCCTGGCCTGGGTGCGACAGTCGCCCCCCGCCTTGGAGGTATCGGGTTCGTCCGAGACCGCCTGGAAGATCTCCACGCCGACGCGGAACATGGGCATCGCGCCCACCGAGTCGGCCTGCGCAATGATGCGACGGTACATAACGAACGCGCTGTCGCGCTGGCCCGTCTGGCTCAGCACGCTCGCCAGGCTCGCCTGCGCTTCCGCGTCGTTCGGGTACAGCGTCAAGTACTCGCGATACGCCGCTTGCGCCTCGGCCCAATGCTTCTGGCTGTGCTCGATCCGCGCCATGTTGAACAGCGCGTCCTTGCGATCCTGCTGGAACTTGGCGTCCTTGGCCGCGATGTCGGCGGCACGCCTGAAGTACACGACGGCGGAGTCGAGCTGACCCGCTTGGTAGAGCAACGAGGCCAGGTACTTGAAGCCCGTGGGCTCCGCCTGGTAGATGGCGTTCGCACGCCGGAACGCCGCCATCGCCGAGTCGGTGTTGTTTGCCTGCCAGGCGGCGATGCCGTTGTTGAACACGCCAATCCACACAAACCGCCGCCACAGACCGATGTCCTCCGCGCAGTCCGGCTTCAGCGTCTCAGCCTGGCGAAACGCCGAATCTGCGCCCGTCAGGTCCTGCGTCAGGATGTAGTAGCGCGCCAGGTAGTACCACGCCCCCGGGTTCTTTTCCTGGCCGCCTGTGGAGAGTGCCTGCATCAGGACGCCGCGCGCCGCGGTCAGGTCCTTCTGCTTCTGGTCCTCGAATCGCGTCTCCGTGGCGCTCTTCAAGTACTGCCGCCCGCCCTCTACGAGGTAGTGACCCGGCTTGATATCGCACTTGGGCAACGCCCATTTGTGCGTGTCCGGCTGTTGCTGCGCCCTCGCCTGTGGGGCGAGCGCGAGGACGGCCACGAGAACTCCGAAGACTTCACTGCGGTACTTGCGCACGATTCACTCCTTGGTTTTCGCCACGAGGGCTGCGGCGTCGCGCTCGACGGCGCGCGCCACGTCGATCGGCGGCTTCCCCAGGGCCCGGGCCGCCGCCAGTACGTCTTCGTACTCCGGCTTCACCCGTACCCCACCTCCGCCCGCCTGCTCCAACACCTTCACCCGGACAGCCACACCGTCCACTCGTACCGTGACGTGATGCCGGGACAGGGTCGCCCGCTCCGCCACCCAGCGCCGCACCCCCGCGGTCGTGCTGTGACGGAACAATTCGGCGGTCACCGCCTCCGCCAGCGGCTCCGGCGCCATCGCCTCCACGCGGAAGCCCAGGCGCCCCTTTTTCATCTGCACGGGCCACGTCTGCACGTCCAGCGCACCGGCCGTCAACAGGGCCTGGCGCAGCGGCTCCACGTACTCGGGACTCATGTCGTCTACGTCGGTCGCGAGCAGGACCACGCGCCCCGCCTCCGCCGCTTCCTCAGCCACGAGGATGCGCAGCGCGTTGGGATACGCCTTGGGATCGCGCTGTCCCGCACCCCAACCGCTGCCGGCCATGCGCCACTTTGCCGGCGGCGCGCCCGCCGAAAGGACTCTCAACAGCACGGCCCCGGTTGGCGTCGTCGCCTCGCCGACAGCGGGACCGTCCGTCGCGATCTCGAGTCCCTCGAGCAGGAGCGCCGTCGCGGGCGCGGGGACGGGCAGCTTTCCGTGCGCCGCCTCCACCCAGCCGGTCCCAACGGCGACGGGCCAATGATACACGGCGTCGACGCCGAGTCGCTCGAATCCTTCGATCGCGCCCACGATGTCGAGCACGGCGTCCACTGCCCCGACCTCGTGCAGGTGGACCTTGTCCGGTGCCACGCCGTGCACCTTCCCTTCGGCTTCACCGACGAGTTGGAAAGCGCGAACGGCGCGCTCCTTCACCCAGTCGGAAACCCCCGCACCCTGCACGAGCCGGACCAACTCACCGACGTGCCGACCGTGTGGCTGCTCGGGGATCGCGAACTCGACCTGCTTGCACCCCACGCCCGCCCGGCGGACGTCGCGAATCGTGACGCCGACGTTGGCGAACCCGAGACGCGGGGGGAGCTCCTCAAGCCACGACGCGGGCACTCCCAGCGACAGCAACGCCCCCAGCGTCATGTCGCCGCTGATGCCGGCGGCCGGGTCGATTATGGCGATGCGCATGGGGAGAAGTGACGCAATATAAACGGGTTAGGCCCTGTAGAGCCACCCGGCACCGGTGTTGAAAACGACCACTCGTTCCTCAGCCCTGATGAGACCACGCCGCAGCAACTCCATGGCGCCCGCCAGGGCTGCCCCACCTTCGGGGGCGGCGTCGATGCCTTCCACGGTCTGCATCTCCTCAGCGGCGGCCGTGAGGGCCTCGTCGCTCACCGCCACGGCGCCGCCGCTGCTTTCCCGTAGCGCCCGGAGCATCAGCCGATCGCCGAGGGGGCCTGGCACCCGCAGGCCCGCGGCGACCGTCGTCGGGTCGGGCCACGGCGTGCAG
>DATHDT010000407.1:0-2875 GCA_035318905.1 Gemmatimonadales bacterium
CGGCATCAGGAACGGCTTGTCGATCTCGCGCTTCGGCACCGGGATGTAGCTGTCCATCTCCTCCACCAGCTTGATCACCGCCTTCACGCCAATGTCGCTCTGATCACCCTCGAGCGCCTTCAGCGCCGAGCCACGCACCACCGGGATGTCGTCGCCCGGGAACTGGTAGCTCTTCAGCAGCTCGCGCACTTCCAGCTCGACCAGGTCCAGCAGCTCCGGATCGTCCACCATGTCCACTTTGTTCATTGCCACCACGATGTACGGCACGCCCACCTGGCGGGCGAGCAGAATGTGCTCGCGCGTCTGCGGCATCGGGCCGTCCACGGCCGACACCACGAGAATCGCGCCGTCCATCTGCGCGGCGCCCGTGATCATGTTCTTCACGTAGTCGGCGTGGCCCGGGCAATCGACGTGCGCGTAGTGGCGCTCGGTCGTCGAATACTCGACGTGGCTCGTCGCGATCGTCAGGATCTTGGTCGCGTCGCGCCGGCCCTGCGACTCGGAGGCTTTCGCCACCTGGTCGTAGGAGATGTAGGTCCCGAGGCCCTTGTCGGCCGAGACTTTCGTCAGGGCCGAGGTCAGGGTCGTCTTGCCGTGGTCGACGTGGCCGATGGTGCCGACGTTGACGTGCGGCTTATTGCGCTCGAACTTTGCCTTTGCCATTGCTCCCTCATTGCGTGGTGCGTCGTGCGTGGTGCGGGCCCAGAGCTCGCGACCGGGATTGAACCGGTGACCTCGTCCTTACCAAGGACGCGCTCTACCGACTGAGCTACGCGAGCGTGCACCAGAGCGGGCGACGGGACTCGAACCCGTGACCCTCAGCTTGGAAGGCTGACGCTCTACCAACTGAGCTACGCCCGCGCGCCACAAGAGTGGTGGGGGAAGGATTCGAACCTTCGTAGCGCGATGCGCGGCAGATTTACAGTCTGCTCCCTTTGGCCACTCGGGCACCCCACCCGATGCTCCGCCCCCACTGACAACAGACCCCGCGTTCGGTCAGCGCGGGGTTTGTTGTTTCCTCGGAGTTCGGGATCCTGCTGCTTCCTCTTCGGCAACGTGAGCTGACGAAGGGACTCGAACCCTCAACCTGCTGATTACAAATCAGCTGCTCTACCAGTTGAGCTACGTCAGCTGGTGATCGCTAAACATGACAGACTCATATCTTAAACGGGGTCTGCCACTTAGGCAACCCGCCACTTGGTCCCCTGCGGCGTGTCCTCGATCTCGACGCCCCGGGCGCGCAGCTCGTCCCGGATGGCGTCGGCTGCCTTGAAATCCTTGGACTTACGGGCCTGGTTCCGGGCAGCCAGGCGCTCGGCGACCCAGCTGGCCAGGGCCGGATCGGCCACTTTCGGCGTCGGGAGAACGTCGAGCACCCCGGCGACGCGCTCGAACGCCGCCAACGCGCCAGTCCCTCTGGCTCCCCCATCCACCTCGCGGTTGGCCGCGCGACTGAACTCGAACAGCCCAGCGACGGCCCGCGGAGCATCGAGGTCGTCATCGAGAGCCGCCGCGAACTCGGTTTCGAGTTTCTGGACGAGGTTCGGCAGCGCGGCGTCGCGGGTCGTGAGGCGCGCGCGCAATTCGCCGAGGCGGCGCATGCCTTCGGTCGCGCCGGCGAGCGCCTCATCGTTGAAGTCGATGGGCTGGCGGTAATGCGATTGCCAGAACAGGAGGCGCACCGCGGCGGCATCGACGCCTTGCTCGCGCAGATCGCGCGCCGTGAGAAAGTTACCGAACCGCTTCGACATTTTCGTGCCACGCACGTTCAGGAACTCGCCGTGCATCCAGCACCGTGCGAACGGCTCGCCGGTCGCGCCCTCCGACTGCGCGATCTCGTCCTCGTGGTGGGGAAAGATCAGATCGATCCCGCCGCAATGGATGTCGAGCGTGCGCACGTTGAAGCGCTTGCCGATCTCGTCGAGCGCCATCGCCGAGCACTCGAGGTGCCATCCCGGACGCCCCCGGCCGAAGGGCGCGTCCCACGCGGCACCGACGCTCTCGTCCTCGGCATCGGCCTTTTTCCACAACGCGAAGTCGCTCGGGTCGTCCTTGGCGTACTCGTCGCTCGCCACGCGGGCGCCCACCTTGATCTGCCGGGTGTCGAGTCGTGACAGCCGTCCGTACGTCGGGAACTTGGACAGCGCGAAGTAGACGGAGCCGTCGTCTCCCTTGTAAGCGACCCCGCGTTCGAGTAACCGCTGCACGAGCGCGATCATCTGCGGGATGTACTGCGTGGCGCGCGTGTAGACGTGCGCGGGCTTGATCCGCAGGTAGTCGCGATCCTCGAAGAACGCCTGCGAGAACGGTTCCGTGTGATCCGTAATGCGCTTGCCGGCCCCGGCGGCCGCCTTGATCACGCGGTCGTCGACGTCGGTCAGATTCATGATGTGGAAGACGTCGTACCCGGAATGCTCCAGCCAGCGGCGCAACAGATCCTCGAACAGAAACGTCCGGAAGTTGCCGATGTGCGCGTAGTTCCACACGGTGGGACCGCAGGTGTAGAGCGTGACGCGCGGCGGCGCGAGCGGTTGGAAGGGCTCGACGCTCCGGGTCAGTGTGTTGTAGAGGGCAACCGGCATCGTGCGCGAAACGTAGGCGCGCACGACGGGAGCGTCAACGCGAGGCGTCGTGAGCGTCCAGGACGATCTCTTCGAGAGATTTCACGCGGACACGCGACGCGCGTACGGCGAGTCGATGCGCGCGACACAGCGCGAGCGCGGCCTCGGGTGTGCGACCGGCGAGGGGGGCCTCGAGCCCGGCGGCCGTCACGCGGAAGCCGGGCGGCGGTTCGGGGGGCGGGTGGTCGAGGAACACTTCCAGCACGCGCTCGGCAAGGAGGGCAGCGACCGAACCCGCCCGCACTACGCGGCCG
>DATHDT010000408.1:0-4218 GCA_035318905.1 Gemmatimonadales bacterium
CGCTCGCGTGGCGGGACGTGCGGCGGCTGGCCAAGACGGGGTTTCGCCCAGACGACATCGCGCGGGCATTCCAGGATCGGCTCGACCGCCAAGGTGAAGAACGACGCTTCGAACACGGTGCGAAACCGAGCCTGTTCGAGCGCACCATCCGCATTGTGGCGCTGGCTTCGATCTCCTTCGCCGTGCTCACCGGGGGGCTTCTGTGGACTGACGGCGGCTACTACGAAGACCTGTGGCAATGGTTCCCGTCGGCGCTCATAGTCGCCATGGGGAGCGGTTTGATCACGGTGATGCGGTTGCACCGGCGCAAAGACATCGCGAGCCGGTTGTGGAAGTGGATCTGGTCTGGCCCGGTGGGCCGGACGTTCTACGAGCTCGCGACCATCGGCCAGCGAACTCCCACGCTAGCCTCGGCGACGCACCGGTCCACGGAGCTATCCCTTGGCATGGCGGTCGAGGATCTGTTCGGCAAACTCCCGCGCGAAAGCAAGCATGAACTGCGCGACCTCCCCGACGTGGTGCGGCGCTTGGAGGGGGACGCTCAGCGGATGCGGCGCCGCCTCGAGGTGCTCCAGGATGCGCTTGCGAACAGCGGGCACAACGCCGACGACTCGGATGTGCGAGCCCGGCACGACCGTATCCTCGCCGACCTCACAGCCGAGCGGGATCTTGTGCAGCAGCGGCTCCGGGACGCCGTGGCCGCGCTCGAGACGATCCGACTGAATCTTCTCCGCCTGCACGCCGGCACCGGCAGCGTGCACAGCCTCACGACCGACCTGGGCCTGGCGCGCGAGGTCGCCCAAGACATCGACCTGCTACTCGAAGGGCAGCGCGCCGTGGAGGAGGAGCTGCGTAGGTGACCGGCACTCCCGATCGGCTGTTCCTCGACTTCCAGTCGGCCCTCGCCGGCCGCTACTCGCTCGAGCGCGAGCTGGGGCGCGGCGGTATGGGGGTCGTGTACCTCGCGCGCGAGGTACGGCTCGATCGCCCCGTCGCCATCAAGCTCCTGCCCCCTTCCAAGACCGTCGATCCCAGCCTGCGCGAGCGTTTTCTCAAAGAAGCGCGCACCGCCGCGAAGCTGTCACATCCAAACATCATCCCCATTCATGCTGTCGAAGAGATTGGGGAATTCGTGTTCTTCGCGATGGCCTACGTGGACGGTGAGACGCTCACCGAGCGAGTGCGGCGCCGCGGTCCGATGGCGCCGTCGGAAGCGGCGCGCGTGCTGCGCGACGTCGCGTGGGCCCTCGCGTACGCGCACGGCCAGGGCGTGATCCACCGTGATGTGAAGCCCGACAACATCCTGCTGGAGGAGGCGTCGGGACGCGTGCTCGTGGCCGATTTCGGCATCGCCGGCGTCGTCGCGGGCGCGGCGGGACTCGTGACCGGCGAGATCATCGGCACGCCAGAGTTCATGAGTCCCGAGCAGGCGCTGGGTGAGGATGTGGATGCGCGCAGCGACCTCTACTCGCTCGGCATTGTCGGTTATTTCACCCTGTCGGGGACGTTGCCGTTCGAGGCCGAAAAGGCGACCGACGTGCTCGCGAAGCAGGTGACGGAGCCGGCGCCGCCGCTCTCGACAACCGCGCCGCTCGTACCCAGACGCCTGGCTCAAGCCATCGACCGCTGTCTGGCCAAGGATCCCGCCGACCGGCCGGACGGCACGGCGGCGTTGGCGGAGCAGCTGGGCCACGCCCTCGAGCAGCGGCGCGACCTGCCCGTTGCGCTCCGGGCGTTCGTGAAGCACGACGCGCGCCTCGACGGACCGGGCGTGCTGCTCTATCCGCTCGCGATGCTCGTCGTGGCTCCGCTGGCGGGCGTGCTGACAGGCTCCGTGGAAGTCGGTTTCATTACGCTGATCAGCGGCTACACGGTCGTTCCGCTCGGTGTCCTGATCAATCGCGCGCGTCGCCTCCTCAAGTCCGGATTCGGCCACGGGGACATTGGGGTCGCCTTCAAGGCCGAGGTGGACCGCGGCCGCGAGGAGCGCGCGTTCGGCGTCGGCCACCAGGCCTCGGTCTTCGAGCGCGTCTGCAAGTGGGTCAGCGGGATCTCCATGGGTGCCGCGATGGCCATGGTCTTCGTTGGTGTCGCCGAGGGCGAGCTCATGGGTTTGTTCAGTGGTTTGCTGGCCGTGGGCGTCGCGTCTGGGATTGGATGGGGCGCGATGCTCCAGCGGCGACGCGATGTGGACGTCGAGTTCTGGGGCCGGCTGTGGACGGGCCGCGTGGGGCGGTGGCTCTTCGGGATCGCGCGCGCGCTCGTCGGCAAGCGAGCGTTGCCGGCGCCGCTCACCCATCGGCCGACGGAGCTCTCGATCGGGATGGCGGCCGAGCAGCTGTACGAGTCGCTCCCGAAGGAAACGCAACGCGAGCTGCGCGATCTGCCCGACGTCGTGCACAAGCTCGAAGACGACGCGCAACGCACGCGGCGTCGCCTCGAAGAGCTGCAGGACGCGTTGGGTGGCGCGAAGGCCAGCAGTGCTGACGCGAGCATCGCGGCGCGGCACGATCGTATTTTTGCGGATCTCACCGCCGAGCGTGAACTGGTCCACCAGCGTCTCGCCGATGCCGTCGCCGCACTCGAGACGATCCGATTGAACCTGCTGCGACTACACGCCGGCACCGGCAGCGTGAAGAACCTGACGACCGATCTGGGGTTGGCGCGCGAAGTCGCCAAGGCCGTCGACTTGCTGCTCGAGGGCCACCGCGAGATCGACGCGGAGCTCGGATCGTGAGTTTCCTCGAATTCCAGACGGCGGTCGCGGGACGTTACGCTATCGAGCGGGAGCTGGGGCGGGGCGGGATGGGAATTGTCTACCTGGCTCGCGACCTGCGGCTCGAGCGCGTCGTCGCGATCAAGTTGCTGCCGCCCGACCGTGGCGCGGCGCCCCTGCGCGAGCGATTCCTGCGCGAGGCGCGTACGGCGGCACGCCTCTCTCACCCGCACATCATTCCGATCCACGCCGTCGAGGAAGCGGGCGACTTCGTCTTCTTCGTGATGGCCTTCATCGATGGCGAGACGCTCGGCGCCCGCGTGCGTCGCGACGGGGCTCTCAAGCCGCACGACGCGGCGCGCATCCTGCGCGAGGTGGCCTGGGCGCTCGCGTACGCGCACGGGCAGGGCGTGGTGCATCGCGACGTAAAGCCCGACAACATCCTGCTCGAGCGCGGATCGGGCAGGGCACTCGTCGCCGATTTCGGCATCGCGCGCCTCGTGCAGGCCCAGGGCGTGTCGGGTGAGGGAGAGCTCGTCGGAACGCCGGAGTACATGAGCCCCGAGCAGGCGAGCGGTGGTGCCGTCGACGGCCGCAGCGATCTCTACTCGCTCGGCGTCGTTGGGTATTACGCGCTGTCGGGTCGCCTGCCGTTCACGGCGCCGTCCGTGGCGGCCCTCTTGGCACAACACGTCACCAAGCCGTGCCCGCCCCTGGAGGCACCGGGGGCGCCGCGCTCCCTCGCCGCGGCGATCGAACGCTGCCTACAGAAGGATCCCGAGACTCGGTTTCAGAGCGGCGAAGCACTGGCGGCCGCGCTGGGGACGGCGCTCGAGATGCGGAGGGACCTCCCCGTTCCCATACGCGCATTCTTGAGCGAGAGCCGAGGACAGGCGCGCTCGCGGTTCGCCGCACCGTTTGTCGCGACCGCCTTCGTCGTGCCGGCCGGCCTGCGCATCTTGCTCGATGCGGTGTTCTCCGGGTCACCGCCCGCCATTTTTGTGCGCGGCCTGGCCGTGATCTTCGCGGCCCTGATCGGCGCCGCGTTGGCCTCTCCCCTCGTCCTCGTGGTGCGGAGCCTGCGCCGTCTGCTGCGATCGGGCTATCGCCACGAAGACCTCGTCCTCGGGTTCGAGCAGGAGCTGGCCCGCAGCCGTGAGGAGCAGGAGTTCGCGGGCGGGAAGGATCCGAAGCGGTGGGAACGGTTGATGCGGTCCAAGATGCACGCTTCGTTCGCGCTCGCGATCGCGTCCGGCGCCGCCGCTTTCTTCGTGCCGTATCCGGCGACCCTGTGGGTGTTCGCGCTGTTCGGGTTGTCGTCCGCCACGACTGTCGTCACCGGGTACGCGGCGTACGCGGCGAGCCGCAGTGGCCTGGACGATGCCGACCGGCGGCGGCTGTCGTTCTGGAGGGGTCGCATCGGCCGCTGGCTCGTAAAGCTCGCGGGCCTCGGCATGAAACCGTCGCTTCCCGCACTCCCCGCTGATCGGCCCACCGAGATG
>DATHDT010000409.1:0-3173 GCA_035318905.1 Gemmatimonadales bacterium
CGGCATGTCATCCGGCATGATGAGCGGCAAATCCACCTGCGGCATCGCGTCTTCGGTCAGCTCGAGCGGCGGCGGCGGCGGTGTCTCGGGTTCGGGCGTGTCGAGCTTGAACATCCCGGAGCCCTCGTACTGCGTGCGCGCCAATCCAATGACATCCACCTGTTCGATCTGCTGCGAGTTCAGCTCGACGTCCTCCTGGACCTCCAGTCCTTCAGCCTTGGCCGCCGCGTGGGCGGAGGCGTTGAAATCGAGGCCGCCCTCGAACGTCTCGACGTCGGGCGACCGATTCGTCGCCGCCTCGAGTGGTGCGACCGCCTCGGGCGTCTCGTGCTCGACCACGAAGTCGGGCTTCGCCAACGGCGCCGTTGCGGCCTCCGCGATCGCGACGGGCTTCGCAGACGCGGCCTTCGTCTTCGCGCGCGCCAGGGCCTCGGCGGCGTCGCCATTCATGGGGTCGGCGTTGAGCAGCCGCCCCAACCAATCCACGGCCTCGTCAAATCGATTGTTGCGCTCGGCGATTTCGCCCAAGATCTTAAGGGCGATGATGTTTTCGGGATCGAGCGCCAGGACCTTTTGGAACCCTTCTTTGGCCCCAGTGTCGTTCTTCATATCGATCAAACAGCGCCCATAGACGATGTGGGCGCTGATGTAGTCGGGGTGAAGGGCAAGCCCGCTTTGGCACAGGGTGATAGCGCTATCTAGTTCTCCCGCTTTACGATAGGCGTCGGCCAGGGGCGCAAAATTGCGTCCCTTCGGGTTCTCGGCGAAGCGGCGCTCCAGTTTCTCGATTTCGCTGGTGTAGGCCACGGCCTAAGTCTATGTGGGGATTGGACGAAGATAGTGTCCGGCCGGCGTCGCTGTCAAATCCCGCGGCAGTCCGTCGCTTGAGTTTGTTCGTTGTAGTTTCTAGACTTATGCCCCTTCCCACCTCTGAGCGGAGCTAAAAAGGCCCAATGCTACGCGCGATGCGCTCGAACGCCAAGTACGTCTTCTTCATCCTCGCCGGCTCGTTCGTGCTGTGGCTGGCGATCGGCCAGGTGATGCAGATCCTGGAGCCGAGCGGCAACGTCGTGCTCAAGGTGAACGGCCGTGAGGTGGCGGTCACGCTGTATCAGCAACGCCTGCAATCGGCGCAGGAACTGTATCGCCAGCAGACGGGGACGACGTCGCTGACGCGGGAGGACGAACAGCAAATTCAGGATCAGGTCGTCAACCAGCTGATTCAGGAGATCCTGCTGCAGCAGGAGTACGGTCGGCTCGGCATCCGGGTGAGCGACGAGGAGATCATCGACGCCGCGCGCACGTCTCCGCCGCCCGAGGTGACGAACGACCCCCAGTTCAAGACCGACGGTCAGTTCGACATCCGCAAGTGGCAGCAGTTCCTGCAGTCGGGAGCCGACCGCACGACGCTCGCGCAGATCGAGGCGATTTAC
This sequence comes from Gemmatimonadales bacterium, assembly GCA_035318905.1. Taxonomy (GTDB): domain Bacteria; phylum Gemmatimonadota; class Gemmatimonadetes; order Gemmatimonadales; family GWC2-71-9; genus 20CM-2-65-7. The sequence goes on from DATHDT010000409.1 coordinate 1,434, forward strand.
CGCGACCGCATTCCGCAGATCAAGCTGGCGCAGTACATCACCTCCGACGTCTACATCTCCGACGCCAAGTTGTGGCGGATGTACAAGGACGCGCACGACTCGGTGAGCGTCGCCGTGCTCCCCGTTTGGCCCTACCTCATCACCGACTCGATTGCGGTGAGCGACGCCGAGTTGCAGAACTACCTCGACAAGCACCCGGACGACTTCAAGCGGCCCGCGATGGCGTTCGTCCAGTTCATCGCGGTGCCGCGGATGCCGACGGCGGCCGACACGGCCGCGGCTCGCGCCCGCGTCGCCAAGGTCCGCGCCGAGCTCGCGCGCGGAGTGAAGTTCGAGGACGTGGCGCGGCGCGAGTCGGCCGACACGGTGAGCGGCAAACAGGGTGGGGATTTGGGCTGGGTGAAGCGCGACGAGCCGGCGTTCGACCCCGAGTTCATGGCCGGCCTGAAAGGTCTCGCGCCGGGGCGCGTCTCAGCGCCCGTGCTGAGCCAGTTCGGCTATCACCTCATCCGCGTGGACGCCGTCAAGGGCGATTCGCTCAAGGTGCGCCACATTCTCGTGCCGGTCGATCTGCAACCCGACCACTTGGACGCGGTCGAGGCGCGCGTGGACAGCGTCGAGCGGTTGGCCGGGGACCAGGCGAACGGCGCGCTGCTCGACAGCGCGGCGCGCCGCTTCACCCTCCCGGTGGCGCCCGTGTATCGCATCGTGGACGGCGAGCGCCTCACGCTCGGCCGTTACGTGATTCCGGATGTGGGCGTGTGGGCGTTCCAGGCGCATGTCGGGGAGACGAGTCCGGTCGTGGAGGCGAAGCCGGCGTTCTACGTGTTCCGGCTCGACTCGCTCGTCCCGGAGGGCGTCCCGCCGCTCCGCGAGGTGCGCGAGCAGGTGCTGCGGATCGTCAAGCTCGAGAAGCAGAAGGAGATCGCGAAGCATCGCGCGGACTCGCTCGCGGCGGCCTTGCGCGGCACACCCAACCTGCCGGCGATCGGGACCGCGCGCGCCCTCCCGGTGCAACGGTTCGGTCCGTTCACGCGGCTCAAGCCGCCCAGCTATCTCGCGAGCGAGCCGCTGGCGGTCGGGGTGTCGTTCGGCCTACGCGTCGGGGAGCGGAGTGGAGTGGTCGTGGGACTGCGCGGTGACTTCATCGTCGAGTCGCTGGGCCGCCAGATGGCCGATTCGTCGGCGTGGGTGAAGCAGAAGGACGCGCAACGGGCCCAGCTTCTCAACGCCGTGCGCCAGGCGCGGATTCAGCAGTACGTGGACGGCCTGCGCGCCCGCGCGAAGATCGTGGACCGGCGCAAAGAGATCTTCCGCACGCAAGCGTCGGCCGACGCCGCGGCGAGCTAGCCGCTACTCCACCAGGCGCTTCGGCTTCGCGTCGCGCGGCGGCTCGTCGTTGGGGAGCCGCTGGATCGAGTCCTCCGCGTCGGAGAGGGCGCGCTTGAACTCGCGCAGCCCCTTCCCGACCGCGCGGCCGGCATCAGGCAGCCGATTGGCGCCGAACACCAGCAACACGATCAGCAGCAGGATGACGATCTCACCCCCACCCAGATTCCCGAGGCCCATCGTCGAGCGCCTCTAGTGACTCAGCCGCTTCGGCCCGGCGTTCTGGGCCGGCGGGAGAGGAGCAGCGTCGGACGATGCCGGGGGTTCCACGGCGTCATCGGACTTGAGGCCCCGCTTGAATTCCTTGATGCCTTTCCCGATCGACGCGCCGATCTCCGGAATGCGCTTGGC
>DATHDT010000410.1:0-3212 GCA_035318905.1 Gemmatimonadales bacterium
TCGCGATCGCCGCCGCCGCGGCCATCGGGCTCGTCAACGGCGTGCTGATCGGCGGGCTGAAGCTGAACGCACTCATCACCACCCTCGCGGTGGGTCTGATCGTGATCGGCCTGGTGAATCGCTACGGAAGCACGTTCGCGGTCCAGAGCCCGGTGCCGACCGGTCTGTCCGATTGGACCTCCACCCGCGTCCTGGGTGTCAGCCCCGTCTTCTGGATCGGCGCCGGGCTCACGATCATCCTGATCGCCGGCCTCCGGTACACGGCGGTCGGTCGCAGGTTCCAGGCGGTGGGCGCCAACCCGGTCGCGTCCCATGTCGTGGGGGTCCGGGTGAACCTGCACCAGATCGTGGTCTACGTGGTGGCCGCGGTCTTCTACGCCATCGCCGGGGTGGCGCTGGCGGGGCTTCTCCGCAACCCGGGAGTCGCCGTCGGCACGACCTATCTCCTTGGCCCGATCGCGGCAGTGGTGATCGGTGGCGCCTCCCTGACCGGGGGTCTGGCCAGCCCCCTGTCCACGTTCGTGGCCGCTCTGTTCCTCACGGGTCTCAACCAGATGCTGCGAACGATGGGCCTCCCCACCTCGCTCCAGTTCGTGGTGTTCGGTCTCGTCATCATCGGAGGGATGCTCGTTTCGGGCGATCGGATCATCCGCGGCGTCGAGCGGGTGCTGCGTGAACGGAGACGCCCGGAAGGCTCGCCGACGCAGCCCGTCACCGGTTCGGGCTGATCGACGTGGTGAAGAAGGAGGCGCCTATGTGATGAGACCGGTCTGACGCAAGAGGAGATCGATCCAGGGAGGAGGAACATGCAACGGATCAGGATCGCCGCAGTCATCGTGGCGCTCGTGTTGGTGGCAGCGGGGTGCGGCGGTGACGACGGTGACGGGACGACTGCCACCGGACCCACCGAAGGTGATACAGCCACCGGCGCCACCGGGGCGCTCGCGGAGTTCGGGGAGAGCACGGATGCCGACCCGGCGCTGGTGGAGAAGGCCCTTGGCCCCGTGGAGCCGTCGGACGAGTCGAGCTGGAACATCATCCTGGCATCCATCGCGCGGGCTGATCAGGAGCTCGATCAAGCCACCATCGACAAAGCGATGGAGTGTTGGAGCAGTCAAGAGTGCGACACGGGGACCGGTGGCGAGCTCGTCATGGGCTATGCCGACGGCGGCGGAGACACGGTGAACGTGTGGCGTGCGGTGAGCCACATGGAGGCCATCCTCCAGGCACTCACCTACGACCAGATCGGGACCATCGTCTCCACCGAGGCCGATTTCGACCCCGATCCTGCCGTCCACGCCAATGACATCAGGTTCCTGATCCAGCGAGGGGTCGACTTCATCGTCGGCTATCCCGACATGGGTGTCGCGATCGCCGATGCCATCAAGGAAGCCGACGACGCGGGCATCCCGTACGTCCCGTTCTCGGCGGGCTGGGTGGGTCTGCCGGGTCAGGAAGGGGCCCTCGTTCCCGGTGAGGACTATCTGTCCGTCGTCGGTGAGGACCTGTGTGAACTCGGCAACAGCTTCGCAGAGGTCCTGAACACCGGCGTGGGCACCGGCGAGGTGGCACTCCTCGGCGGAACCCCGGGCAACGCTCTATCCCTCGGCTGGCAACAGTGTGCCGTCGACGGCCTCGCCAGCGGGGTCGACCTGGTCAATCCGCCGGCCAACGAGAACAGCACGACCGGTGACACAAGTTGGTACCCCCCTGCGATCCCCGGTGTCTATCAGGGGTTGCTGACGACCAACCCCGACATCGCCGGCTGGGCGTACGAGTACGCCGACGGCATGTACATCGGCTTGCAGACGTACGAGGATCTGGGCATCCCGGTGGAGAACCTCACCGTCGCGTTGCGCACCGACGAGCAGAACCTGTTCTGCGACTGGGCGGAGCGGGGCGAGTCCACGTATCACATCTGGTACTCGGCCGGAGGCAACTTCCAGTCACGGGTCGGCGTCACCGCAGCGATGCTGTCGCTCGCCGGCGCCGAGATCCCGGCTGAGGTCGTCGTGCCACACGTGATGCGGGAGGTGACGGAGGCCGACTGCGATCCCGATCGTGTTCATGAGGCCGTTTCCGGCACCTCGCTGGTGCCGAACTCGGTCCTGCAGTTGATGTTCGGCTGATGGTGGAGCGCGATCCTGGAGGAGGGCCGACCCACGGGGACCTCGTCCTCGAGCTGAGCGGTGTCTCGCGGCAGTTCGGGGCAGTTCGGGCGCTGACCGACGTCAGCTTCGACTGCCGTGCCGGCGAGGTCCACGCCGTCGTCGGCGAGAACGGGTCCGGGAAGTCGACCCTCCTCGGGATCGCCAGCGGGTTCGTCGACCCCGACCTGGGCACGGTCAAGATCGGGGGTGAACCCCTTCGCCGGGACTCCCCGGCACAGGCCAGGAAGCTGGGCCTGGCGATGGCCTACCAGGACACCTCGCTGATCCTGCCCGAACCCGTGAAGAACAATCTCTTCCTGGCAGCGTCCGAGGACCGGCGACCGCCGTTCCGGCAGAGGAAGAAGTGGGCGCGCAAGCGGCTGGCCGAGTTCGATCTCGACCTCGAGCTGTTCCCGGACGCTCCGGCAGGTTTCCTCACGTTGGCCGACCGCCAGCTCTTCGAGGTGGCCAAGGCGCTCGTGACGGACCCGAAGGTGCTGCTGCTCGACGAGCCGACCACGGCCCTGGGACCGGACGAGGTTGAAGCGCTGCACCGGACGGTCGCCGCCTGCAGAGGTCGTGGCGTGGGTGTGGTGTACGTGAGCCACCGTCTCCCGGAGGTCCTCGAGATCGCGGATCGCATCACGGTCCTCCGCGACGGCAGGAACCAGGGCACGTTCGACGCGAAGGCCACGACCGAGGCGCAGCTCGTCGAGCTGATCGTCGGCCGCCCCTTCGAGGCTGCCTTCCCGCCGCCCGCACCCGAGGTGGATGAGCGTGCCGAGGTGCTCGTGGTCGACGGCCTTCAAGGCCAGTCGTTCGGGCCGGTCAGCTTGACCCTGGAACTCGGCGAGATCGTTGGGATCGCCGGCGCCGAGGGCAACGGGCAGCCCCAGCTCTTCGACTGTTTGGCGGGCCGCCAGCCACCGAAGGCGGGACGCGTCGTCTGCGACGGCAAGGAGCTGTCGCTGATCTCGACCCATGAGGCGGTTGCAGCCGGGGTCATGCTGCTGCCCGGTGATCGCAAGCACGAGGCTCTGATGCCCGTGCTCGGCGTCAAGG
>DATHDT010000411.1:0-5211 GCA_035318905.1 Gemmatimonadales bacterium
GCGATAGGATGATGAATCCACGGATGGAAGATCACCTTCCAGATCGCACGCCGGCGATCCCCGCACCCGCGACAATCTGCAGCGCTTCTTCCTTCGAGAATCCCTGTTTGATGAGGGCCTCGTAATACCGGCGCGAGAACCGTGCGAGCCGCTCGATCGTCTCAGGTTTCTCGAACGCCTTGATGGTGCCCTCGATCATGGATTGCATCATCGCCTCATACATCGGGCCCATTTGATTGAACATGCCCGCCATTTGGGCCATCTGCAGAGAGTCCGGGACCGCTGGTTTCGGGCTGGGTTGTTGGGCCACCAGTGCCGCGGGTGCCAGGAGCAGAATCGCGCAAAGCGGGATAAGGGGACGCATGAGAGACTCCCTGGTGATTGATGGTGCCGCCGCAGGCCTAGTGTTCCCGTCGCACCCAACAGTGGTTACTGCGTGGATCAGGGTTACCGAGCGAATCGGTGTAGAGTGGAGCTTCATGCTGTCGGTGAACGAGTCGCTCGAAGTGCTCGCACAGACGGCCATCGCTGAGACTGAGGCTCGTGGCGTCATTGTAGAAGCCACGATGGTTGAGGGCGAGCTCGAGGCTGTCGGCGGACCAAAAGGCGTCGCCGTACTTGTTCTGGATGGGTTCTCCGTAACTCTCTTTAAGAGTCGTGAGCAAGCGCTCGAACACCGGCGCTTGGCTTTCGACTGGCCAGAAGATGTGCGCGTTGCCAACGATGGAATCGGACAGTGTGACGACCGCCGTCGCGCCAAGCTCTCGCGTTTCGCCCACACAGACCGTGAATGAATCGAGCGCCGCGAGCACGGCCGTTGAATCCTCATGTTCATGTGGGACTCCAAACAGCACATCATCAGTGACGATTGAGTAAGGTCCCCGCCGAAACGCGAAATCACGCGCGCGGACGCAGGACTGGCGGGTGAACGCAGCGGGGTCGAACACCTTGCCAAGCACAATGCCGAAGACTCGGTCTGGCGTTGGACTCGGGGGCATGCGCCCGCTTGCCCACGCGAGGCAAAAGAGAACCACGACGGTGGCGGAACGGCGCACGTGAGTCTCCTTGAGTGGTGGCATCACACCGCGCGGGCGAAGTGACCCCGCGTATACTCCCGACCGGTCACGGCCCGCACCTCCCCAGGATCCGGCGCGCGACCTTCGGCCAGCGCATCGAGCGACGCGCGATACGCGGCGGTCACCCGCGCGACGGGATCGCCCGGGACGTTGAACACCAACCGGTACGTGCGAAAACCGGCCCGCCACAGTTCCGGCAGGTACGCGGAGCCGTCCACGGGACGGGAATGCAGCAGGCGGTTGCGGCAGGCGTAATCGGTGGCCACCGGGAAGACGTACCCCGCGGGATCGGTGAGCTCGACATGGGGATGCTTCTGCACGCATAGATCCCGGCAGGTGGCGACCTCGCGATCGAACGCCGCCGACAGGACGCAGTGCTCGATCGTCATGCCTTCGGGGCGGCCGTAGGCGAACACCTCGAAGCCTCGGGCCTCCCACGGGGCCGCCACCTGCGCCATCTCAGCGCCGGTCAGCTCGACCGACAGCACGATGCGACGCGCGCCCAGCCGGAAGACTAGGGCCGCGCTGTGCTGGTTGAAGACGTTGACTGCGTAGTCCGCGACCACGTCGCGTCCCTCAGCAGCCAGCTCGGCGACCATCCCCAGGTGCCCGCTGACCAACGGTGTGCCGAGGGCCAGCCACTTCTCGACGTGCTTCCGGTCTTCGGGCCGGACGATCGTCGGCGTGCGGAGTCGCAGTGTGACTCCCCGCTCCGACAGCTCGGTCGCGAGATGCCTGACGCGCGCGACCGGAGGCATCGGATGACGCAGGAACAGGTCGAGCGAGATCTCGCCGGCACCTGCGTCTGCCGCCAGCAGCGCATCCTCGAGACGCCAGACTTCGGCGACGAGCCGCGGCGGGAGGACGTCGTGACTGTCCGCTCCAAGCGCCACGTCGGCGATCGCTTCGTCGATCGCGCGATCGCGGTCGGTGTGGCGGAGACGACCGTCTCGTTCCAGGTGCTCGCTCAGGATTTGCACGGCCTGCCGCCGCAGATCGTTGAGGATGCTGATCGGCACGAAGAGATCTTTGGCGAGTCCGGAAACGTCGAGGTCGCCCAACGTGAAGGAGGTCTCGCCGAGGCGGCCGAGCTGCGCGCGGAGGCGCGCTTCATCCAGCCCGTGGCGGGTCGCGGGCGCGAGCGTGGTCGGGCTCTTCACCGTCACCTCGCCCGTGCCAGCGCGGCAGATGAGTGTGAGCGGCTCGCCGGCAGCACCCCGCGCCGTGACATCCAGTCGCGTGCGCTCGGGCTTCCCCGTGGAGGGCACGGCGGCAAAGCTCGCACGGGCGCTGGTGAGCAGCGCCGCTTCGGCGGAGCGGACCACGATCCAGCCGGCCGGAATATCCTCCGCCGCCTGGATCGCCTGCCGGATCTTTCCGCCCAGCCGGCCGATCGTGCGGACGCTGCGGACCCCGAAGCCGCGGTTGCCTTTCGCGGGGCCGTCGGGATGCTCGAAGCCGAGCCCGTCGCCGCGCTGGATCGGCTGCGAGACCGCAACGATCAGCTCGTCCTGCTCGCGCTCGATTACTTCACCCAGGACCGCGCCGCGGTTGTCGGGCTGGGCGCGGGTCACGTAGTCGCGCCCCGCGCGGCCGCCGTACATGCCGCCGGTGAAGCCGCGCGAGAAGATCTGCACCAGGGGCTGGACCTCGGCGGGTGTGGGCGGACGCCAGTCGCCGGCGGCCAGGCGGTCGAGAAAGTCGCGGTAGCCATGCGTCACGGTCGCCACGTATTCGGGTTTCTTCTTGCGGCCCTCGACCTTGAGCGTATGGATGCCGGCGTCGGCGATCTCGGCGAGATGCTCCCACGCGCCCAAGTCCCGGGCGGAGATCAGGTAGCCGCGATCCAGCTCCGCGCCGTTTGCGGCATCTGTCAGCACGTAGTCCTTGCGGCACGACTGGGCGCAGGATCCCCGGTTGGCGCTGCGCTCCGAAATCATGCCGGACATGTAGCACTGTCCCGAGTACGCGATGCAGAGCGCGCCGTGGACGAAGCTCTCCAGCACCAGCTCCGGGACCGCGCGCCGGATGGTGCGGATGTCGTCCAGGGTATTCTCACGCGCGAGCACCACGCGGTCGCATCCCAGGTCGCGGAGGACGCGGGCGCCGCGCTCGTCGTGCACGGTCATCTGGGTCGAGCCGTGAATCTCCAGACCGGGGTACAGCTTGTCGATGAGTCGCACGGCGCCGAGGTCCTGCACGATGGCGGCGTCGATGCCGCGGTCGATGCAACGCCCGAGGTGATGCAGCGCGTCGTGCAGCTCGGCCGGCTTGAAGAGGATGTTGAATGTCAGGTAGATCCTGGCCCCGGCGGCGTGCGCCAGGCGGCAGGACTGCTCCAGGTCATCCAGGGAGAGCTGCGCTCCCTCGTCCCGGGCATTGAACTTGTCCACGCCGAGGTAAACCGCGTCGGCGCCGTTGCCCAGGGCGGCACGAACGGCGTCGAGGCTTCCGGCGGGGGCGAGGAGCTCAGGGACGGGGCGGAGCATGAAGGAAAGCTACCCTCAGTGCATGGCGCTGGTCGCCAACGTGGTCTCGTACTGCCGCCGCATGTCCTCGGCTTGTTCGGGCGTCTTGGCCATCTGTTGGTAAATCGCCACCAACCTCGCTTCCTGTGCGCGCATGTCTCGGGCGACGCGATCGAACGCGCCCCGGTCGCCCGCGCGATCCGCCTGCTGCAAGGCGGACACGAGAGCGACGATCGCAACGCGGTGTGCGCGCAGTGAGTCGGCGAGTGCGGGGTTGTCGTTCACGCGCTCGATGATCGAGGCGTTCTCGAGACGCGCCCCGTAGGTTTCGCCCAAGGCAAGGCTCAGCGCCCGCGCATCCCGCGAGCGCGCCGGGTCCTGCAGGTCCGCGATGGCAGCAGCGGAGAGCCCGAGGGCGAGGTAGGGCAAGGCGGGGTTGTCGTGCCCGTATACGCCCTCGGGGTTGGTGACGTCGGTCCAGACGTGGATCATCACGGTCTTGCGGGGCCGGGGCGTCCCGCCGCGGCTGCGGCACGCCGCCGTGTCGGCCACCTGGTCCACGACCGGGGGGCCGGTGGGCCGCTGGAAGTGGCAGAGGATGTGGACGTGCCACATCGCGGACGAGTCGCCGCCCAAAGCGGTCGGCTTGGGCGTCGCGAGGCGGTAGCGCACCGAGTACGCGACGGCGATGCGCTGCAGCGTGCCGTTCATGGGAGAGAACATGATGAAGGCGGGATGGGCGAGTGCGACCTCTGGGAGTGTGTCGTGGTACGCTTTGTTGAACCAGTGTTGTCCCTGGAATGGGTTCTTGTCGGGAGCACCGAGCTCGTCGATGGGGACGTATCCGGCGGCGCGGGCAGCCGTGGTGTCATCGATCGCCGACACGGCGCGACGAGCGGCGGCGAGCACCGAGTCGCCGGCGGTGCCGTGGTGCATCGCGTGTTGGGCGAGCAGCGGGTCTGGCAGCGTGAGGAGCAGGCTCAAGGTGAGCACGGCACTGTGCGGGCGAGGCGAAACGCGACCGGTCATGGGGCCCTCCTGACCGTCAATATTGCAGCGGGGGCGCGAGTTGGGAATGCGCCTTCCAGTGCCCCCAAAACCACCACGGTTTCCGCAGGGTACACCAGCCAAGCGCGACACCGATCCCTCCCAAGAAAGTCCGGTCCGCGTCGATCCCCGCGTAGGCTTCCAAGGCAAGGGCCGCCGCGACGAAGAGAAGCACGATGGCACTTCCGACAAGGAGGCCCCTGCGGAGCGTGGGACCGCGACGATCAGACTCGAGCTCAGGACCGAGATCACTGTGCTCGGGCGAAATGATGCGATGGAGGAGTGTCACCGCCCCGACCCCTGCGAGGATGAGACCACTGGTCCACAGGAATCGTCCCCACGTCGGCCAGGAGGAGGTCCGACCTGCATCGACAAACCTGGCGCCAAGGAACGCCACGGTAGCGAGGGCGATGGTTCCGACGATCGGGCCAGCGAGCGAACGCATTGAGGGAGTTGGCCTATCCATGATATGCGCGCTGCCTAACGGATCGCGCTTAAGCTGCGGCGCGCTGAAGAAAAAGTCGTCATTCAATATCCTACGCGCGCCGGCAGCTTCAAGCGCTTGTTAGGCCGCAAACGCCGAATTCAGCGCGAACACTCCGGCACCTTGAGCAGCTGAA
>DATHDT010000412.1:0-4885 GCA_035318905.1 Gemmatimonadales bacterium
CAGTTACGAGAAGTCGCATCCCGCATCCCGCATCTCGCATCCCGTATCATCCACGGCACCTTCGACCCAATCCCCATCGCGGGCTCCCGTGAAGTCGCGACGCTGCTGGCCGCTCAGTTCGTGGAGCTCCCGGTCGGACACTGTCCCCACGTCGAAGCAACGGAAGAGTTCGTGCGGGCGCTGGACGACTTCCTTCCCAGGCAATGAGGGCCACACCGTTCGGCCTCGCGTTCGCGGAGCTGGCCCGCGATCGGTTTGCCGGCATTGCGAAGGTCCTGGAGGAGGGCGCGCTGTCGTCCGCCGACCGCGATCGCTTTGTGCTGCTCGAACCGGTGGGCCGTCTGCTGCGCGAGATCGCGCCGGAGGGCACCGGTCCCGACGCGCTCGAAGCGCACATGCTGATGCTGCACCACGCGTACCGGCACTGGGCGGGGGGCGGCTGGGTGTACCGCATCAGCGACGCCGTGCTCGAACGGGCAGCGACGGGCCGGTCGATCACGTCGCACTTACCGCGGCAGTCGCTCTATCTGCAGCTCCCGGAACTCAAGGTGTGGGGGACACCGACGCCCGGCGGGGCACCGGAGCCGCTCGACGGCGTGTTCGTCAGCGAGACCGTCGAGAGCGGCCGCGTCGCTCTACTCGCCATCTTCGGCATGCGCGAGGGCCGTCCGGGGTTCAGCGCCGTGGGTCTCGATGGCCACGCCGATTCGAACGATGCGACGGGCGACGAGCTCGAGGTCGCGGCCGGGCGCGACGATGGCAGCGCACGATTCAGCCCGACGCTCGCCGGCGGCGCGGAGGCAGGGCTCTATTCGCTCGCGAACGCTGGAGAACTCCTGCTGCTGACTTGCCGGTTGCTGGCCCAACTGCCGCTGACTCGGCATGCGGGAAGCGAGATGCGGGATGCGTCGGAGCAGATTGTCGAAGTCGTTTAGATCGTATCCCGCTTCCCGCATCTCGCATCCCGGATTACGTTCGTCCTTGCATGGCTAAAGTCACCGTTCGCCCTCAGGACGAGCGCCGCGCGCGAGCGCGCAAGATCGTCGCGCGCCTGGAGCGCGCCTACCCCGATGCGACGTGCGCCCTGCATCACTCGAGCGCCCTCGAGCTGGTGGTCGCGACGATTCTGTCGGCCCAGTGCACCGACGCGCGGGTGAACATGGTGACGCCGGCGTTGTTCGCGAAGTACCGCACGGCCGGCGACTACGCGGGCGCCGCTCCTCAGGTGCTGGAGCGCGAGATCCAATCCACGGGGTTCTTCCGCAACAAGACGAAATCCATCATTGGCATGGGGCAGGCCCTCGTGGCGCATCACGGCGGCCAGGTGCCCGACACGATGGACGCGCTCACCGCCCTCCCGGGGGTCGGCCGCAAGACCGCGAACGTCATCCTCGGCACCTGGTTCAAGAAGAATGAAGGGGTCGTGGTCGACACTCACGTCCACCGCCTCACCCGCTTGATGAAGCTCACGCGGCAGGACGATCCCGTGAAGATCGAACGAGACCTGATGGAGCTGCTGCCGCGCGAGAAGTGGACCTGGTGGTCGCACACCCTCATCCAACACGGGCGCCAGGTGTGCATCGCGCGGCGGCCGAAGTGTGAGGAGTGCGTGGTGAACAAGCTGTGCCCGAGCAGCCGCGTGTGACGCTCCCTCCGGTCGACCGCGCCCAGCTCGTCGCGACGCGCCGCGACCTGCATCAGCACCCCGAACTGGGTTTCGAGGAGACGCGAACGGCGACCATCGCCGCGGAGCGCCTCAAGAGCCTCGGCTACGACGTGAAATCGGGCGTCGGGAAGACCGGCGTCGTGGGGACCCGCGCCGGGGCCTCTGGCGATCAACACCGCTGTGTCTTGCTGCGCGCGGACATGGACGCGCTGCCGGTCGAGGAAACGAACGACGTCCCCTACCGCTCCCGGCACCCGGGGAAGATGCACGCCTGCGGCCACGACGGGCACGTGGCGATCGGTCTCGAGGTGGCGCGCCGGCTCGGCGCGGTCTCGCTCGGCGGCACGGTGAAGATGGCATTCCAGCCCGCCGAGGAGGTGTCGCACGGGGCTCAAGCGATGATCGCCGACGGCGTGCTCGACGCGCCGACAGTCGAGGCGGCGTTCGGGATCCATCTGTGGAACGATCTGCCGGTGGGCACGGTGGGCGTCATGCCCGGCCCGATCATGGCGTCGGTGGACGAGTTCGAGATCACGATCGTGGGCCGTGGTGGCCACGCCGCCGCCCCGCATCAAACCGTCGATCCGGTGCTCGTCGCGGCGCACGTCGTCACGAGCTTGCAGAGCCTCGTCTCTCGCCGCCGCAACCCTCTCGAAGAAGGCGTCGTGTCGGTCACGCAGGTCAGCGCCGGGCATGCGTTCAACGTGATCCCCGGCCGCGCCGAGCTCCGCGGCACCGTGCGCACGTTCGGCGGGCGTTTCTTTCAAGACGCCCCGTCCCTCGTTGCGGAGACCGCGCAGGGGATCGCGGCAGCTTTCGGCGCTAGCGCCGAGGTGCGCTACCACCGGCTCTCGGCACCGCTCGTCAACGACGCGCCCATGGCCGCGCTGATGGCCGAGGTCGCTGCGCAGGTCGTCGGCAAGGACAACGTGAGGTCCGGCGTTCGCACGATGGGCGGCGAAGACATGTCATACTTCCTGCAGAAGGTGCCCGGCTGCTTCGCGTTCGTGGGGTCGGGGCCCAGGACCGGCACGGCCGCGCCGCACCACAGCGCCGCGTTCGATATCGACGAGGAGTCGTTGGTGGTGGGGACGGAATTGTTGAGTCGGGTGGCGCTGCGATATCTCGCGCCCTGAGAGGGCGCGCTCGGTCTATCTTTCCCTCGATGCCCAATCTTCTCTCCGCCGAACCGTCGGCCTACCTCAAATCCGCCGCGCATCAGCCCGTCCATTGGCTCCCCTGGGGCGACGCGGCGTTCGCGAAGGCGCGCGCCGAGGATAAGCCGATCCTGCTCGACATCGGCGCCGTGTGGTGCCATTGGTGCCACGTGATGGACGGCGAATCGTACGAAGATCCCACCGTCGCTGAGGTGCTGAACCGCGATTTCGTCTGCGTCAAAGTCGACCGCGATGAGCGTCCCGACGTGGACGCGCGCTACCAACGCGCGGTGCAAGCACTCTCCGGACAGGGCGGTTGGCCCCTCACGGCGTTTCTCACGCCCGCAGGGGAAGTCTTCTTCGGCGGCACGTACTTCCCACCCGAGCAGAATCAGTACGGCCGCCCGGGGTTTCGCTCGGTGCTGGTCCAGGTCGCGCGCGCCTACCGCGAGGACCGCGACAGAATCAACGCCAACGCGAACGCCATTCGCCAGCACATCGTCGCATCGCTCGACGAGGCGAAAGCGGGGTCGGCGACCCCCGCCCTCGTCGAGCTCGGCGCCGACCAAATGGCCCGCATGTTCGACGTTCGCCACGGCGGGTTCGGGTCGGCGCCCAAGTTCCCCCACCCCGCTGCCTGCGAGTTCTTGTTGGCACGATGGCACGACACCAGGCTCGACTGGGCGCGCGACATCGTGGAGAAGACGCTGACGGCCATGGCGCGAGGCGGGATCCGCGATCACGTCGGCGGCGGATTCCACCGCTACGCTACCGACGAGCGCTGGATCGTCCCGCACTTCGAGAAGATGTCGTACGACAACTCCGAGCTGCTGCGCGCGTACCTCTCGGCATACCAGGCGTTCGGGACGCCGCTGTTCCGCGAAGTGGCAACCGGGACCGTCGACTGGGTGCTCGAGGTGCTGGCGGACCGTGAGCCGGGCGCCTTCTTCACGTCTCAGGACGCCGACGTCGCCTTCGGAGATGATGGCGACTACTGGACGTGGACGGTGGAAGAACTGCGAGAGGCGTCGAGCGACGAGAAGGCGTTTAACGTACTACGTCGAGTGTTCGACGTCGAAGAGCACGGAGAAATGCATCACAACCCCAAGAAAAACGTACTGTGGTGGAAACAGGACCCGGCCGGTGACGACGAATGGCCGATCCTGCGCGGCGCTCTCGCAATGCTCAAGGTCGCTCGCGACACGCGCAAGGCACCATTCGTAGACCGCGCGGCGTACGTCAACTGGAACGCGATGATGGCTGCCGCATTTCTTCAGGCCGGGGCCGTGCTCGACCGGCCCGAGTGCAACGCGCTCGCGTTGAAGGTGCTGGAACGGATCTGGAAAGAAGCGTGGGGAGTGGGGAGTGGTATGAGTCACGTGCTTGGGCGAACGGAGCCACGCGGCATGCTCGACGACAACGTGCAGGCCGCCGCCGCGTTCCTCGATGCCTACGAAGCCACCGGCGCGGCCGCGTGGCTCGAGCGCGCGACGGCGGTCATGACCTACTGCGGCGCCGCGCACTGGGACGACGCCGCTGGTGGCTACTTCGACGTCGCCGGTGGAGGCGGAGTGGCGTACCTGGCGACACGGGGGAAGCCCGTGCAGGACGCCCCCACGCCATCGCCCAACGGCGTCGCCGCGCTCGTGCTCGCCCGCTTGTGGGCCCTCACCGACAAGCCCGAATGGCGCGCGCAGCTCGACCGCCAGCTCGGCGCCTTCGGGGGCGCGGCCGGCGAGCTGTCGCTGCACGGCGCGACACTGCTCCGCGCCGCCGACTGGGCCGTGAATCCCGTCACCCGCATCGAAGTCGCGGGCCCGGCGGGGGAGGGTCCCGCCTGTGCGATGCACCTGCTCGCGCTCCAGGCGTATCGGCCGCGCAAAGTGGTGGTCCGAAAGACGGCGACGGCGCCGTCCGCCACCGTTTGCGTGGGGACCACCTGCTCGCTCCCCGTCGCCGCCCCAGACCGGCTCACCGAGCTGCTCGCGTGAATACCCGCCCCCTCGGGCGCACCGGTCTCCAGGTCAGCGAGATCGGATTTGGTGGGTGGGCGATCGGCGGG